>JBNMGO010000109.1:0-5251 GCA_050872285.1 Anaerotignum sp. | reverse complement strand
GGCGGCATGGATTACGGCGCAGGGGTGCGGCTGTTTTTCGGGAATCAGGCGATTTACGGCTTTACGAATGACCTTTCGGAAGAAAACCTTATCCGCATTGCAAGAGAGGGCGCGGCGGCTTTGCGCGGTGACCGCATTTATGATATCTGCGGCTGGAAGAAAATGGCGGAGCGGTGCATCAACCCGATTCGCATCCTGCCAGAAAGCGTTTCCAAGCAGAAGAAGGCGGAACAACTTAGACGGGCATCCGCGGCGGCAAAGGCATATCATGCTGCCATTACCCAGACCAGAGCAGGCTATCTTGAGGTGATGAAGCACGTTCTGGTTGCCAATTCCGAGGGCATCTGGGGCGAGGAGGACCGCACGCGCAGCCGTTTTACGGTGGAGGCAGTGGCATCCTCCGCGAATGAAAAGCAGAGCGGACACCTTGGGCCCGGCGGCTCGGAAGGGTATGAGCTGTTCGACCGCATCAATGTGGAGGATACGGCAAGAGAGGCGGCACGCATTGCCGTTACCATGCTTGGTGCAAAGCCTTGTCCGGCAGGAAGGCTGCCTGTTGTGATTGATAACGGCTTTGGCGGCGTCATTTTCCATGAAGCCTGCGGACATGGTCTGGAGGCAACGGCGGTGGCGAGAAATGCGTCCGTTTTTGCAGGAAAGCTGGGACAGCAGATTGCATCCCCTCTGGTGACGGCGTTGGACGACGGGACAATTCCCAATGGCTGGGGCTCTGCCGAAATGGATGACGAGGGGACGCCTACCGCGAAAAATATTCTTATTGAAAACGGGATTCTGCGCTCTTATCTGGTTGACCGCCTGAACGGCAGACGCATGAACGCGGCAATTACAGGCTCTTCGCGCAGACAGGATTACCGCTTTGCGCCCACAAGCCGCATGACGAATACCTTTATCGCCAACGGCAAAAGCACACCCGCGGAAATCATTGCGAATACGGAATTTGGACTGTATGCTAAGCAGATGGGCGGCGGCAGTGTTGACCCTGCAACGGGTTCGTTTAACTTCGCCGTTCTGGAAGGCTATATGATTCGCAACGGAAAGATTGCCGAGCCGGTCAGAGGGGCAACCCTCATCGGCAAGGGCGCAGAGGTGCTGCGTGATATTGACATGGTCGGCAATAATCTGAAACGGGCGCAGGGGATGTGCGGCAGCAAGAGCGGCTCCATCCCGACCGATGTGGGACAGCCCATGATTCGTGTCAGCAGTATGACTGTCGGCGGAAGGGGGTAAGCAGAATGGAACGAAAGGAATTTTTGGAAAAGGTGCTTGCCTATGGCAGACAGGCAGGCTTTGCGGACTGCGAGGTTTATTACCGCGGCGGCAAGGCGTTTGAGGTGCTGATTTTGGAAGGCGAGGTCAGCAATTATGAAAACAGCAAGGAGGAAGGTCTGGCGTTTCGCGGAAATATCAACGGGCGGACAGGCTATGCCTATACCGAACAGCTGACCGAGGATGCGATTGCGTATCTGGTGGAAACGGCGAAGGAAAATGCGGCACTCCTTTCCCCCGAGGACTGCGAGGAGCTTTACGAGGGCGAGGAAAGCTATCCTGCACTCGAAGGCGTGAATACCGCTCTGGAGGAATTGCAGGTAGAAGAAAAAATCAATGCCGCCATGCGCATGGAAACAGCGGCACTGGCAGGTGCGGAGGAGGTTGCATCCCTCGATTACTGCGCACTGGGGACGGCTCTGGCGGAGGTTGCGATTCGCAATACGAAAGGCTTAGATGTTTCCTTTGCGAAAAATTTTGCGACGGCTTATGTTTCCGCGATTGCAAAAAAGGGCGAGGAAACCAAAACAGGCTCCTATTTCTGGAAGGCACAGGACTGGAATGATTTCAACCCCGAGGAAACGGGCAGAATGGCGGCAAAGCGCGCCGCATCCCATCTGGGGGCAACGTCTGTGCCGAGCGGAAAATATGATGTGATTTTCGATGGCAGGGCAATGGTTTCCCTTTTGGGGGCGTTTGCAGGGGTATTCTTTGCGGAAAATGCGCAAAAGGGCTTTTCTCTTTTGCAGGGGAAAATGGGCGAGAAAATCGCATCCGAGAAGGTCACGCTCCGCGATGATGCGCTGCTTTCGGGCGGCTATGGCACACAGCCCTTTGACAGCGAGGGCGTTTCGGGCAAAAATAAAGCCGTTATCGAAAACGGCGTGCTGCAAACCCTGCTTTATAACCGCAAAACCGCGAAAAGGGACGGTGTGGCATCTACGGGCAATGGCTTTAAGATGGGGCTGACCGGCTCTGTCAAAACAGCAACCACCAATTTCTATCTGGCAAAGGGAGACATTTCGCAGGATGCTCTGCTGGAAAAAATGGGAAATGGTCTGCTGATTACCAGCCTGATGGGCTTGCACGCAGGCACAAATGCCGTTTCGGGGGATTTCTCCCTTTCGGCGGAGGGGTTCCGTATCGAAAACGGCAGAATCGGCACACCTGTGGAGCAGATTACCGTTGCAGGCAATTTCTATCAGCTTCTGGCAGAGGTGGAGAAAATCGCAGCGGATTTGTATTTCGGCTCCGGCGGCGTGGGTTCGCCTTCTGTTCTGATACGCGGGCTTGCCGTTGCAGGAAATTAAATATGAAGTCGAAATCAGGATTTCGACTTGCTTAGACAAAAAAATAAACCTCAGGTTCCAGTGGCTGAAAAGCCTTGAAACCTGAGGTTTTCCTCTTTATACGTTTTTATCCATCCAGCTTATCGCAAAGCTCGTTAATCTGTTTGAGCAGTTTTTCCATATCCCGATTTGTGCCGCCCTTATTCAGATTGATAATCTGCTGCAGGCGTTTATTTGCCAGATCAAGCTGATTTGCCAGATACATCGCGCGCTTGCCGCCTTCGGAATTTGCGCGAACCTTCGGCAGTTCTCTCGGCGCAACGGGAATCTTCACGCCTTCGGAAATCATCTGGTTTGTCGCCAAATCGAAGCAGGCACCACTGTAGGGCGCAAAGGCATTGTAGCCGTATTCTTCCTTCAGGCATTTTGTGAAGTCCTCGCAGACTAAGTCCTCACCATGCACCACAAAAACGCGTTCCGGCTTCTTTTCGAAATGGTTCACCCAGTTCAAAAGACCTTTTTTATCCGCGTGACCGCTGACACCTGCCAGCTCCTCAATATGGGCGTTGACGGTAATGGTTTCGCCAAACAGGCGTACCTCTTTTTCGCCCTCGATGATATTTCTGCCCAGTGTGCCGATGGCCTGATACCCAACGAAAAGAATCGTACACTCGGGCCGCCAGAGGTTATGCTTCAAATGATGGCGGATACGCCCGGCTTCGCACATCCCCGATGCGGAAATGATAACCTTTGGGCTTTTATCGAAATTGATTGCCATGGAATCATCGGGTGTTACGGCAACCTCAAGTCCTTGGAACGTCAGCGGATTGATGCCCTTCTGCACCAATGCCATGGCGGCGGTATCGTAGCAATCGAGATAGTTTTCCGCAAATACGCGTGTTGCTTCAATCGCAAGGGGGCTGTCCACATAAACCTTAAAGCCGTCATGCCCATGCACCAGCTTACGCTCCTTGATTTCGCGGATGAAATACAGCATTTCCTGTGTCCGCCCAACGGCAAAGGAGGGAATGACCAGATTGCCGCCGCGGTCAAAGGTTTCCTGAATCTGTCTTGCAAGCTCCGTTACATAATCGGGCGGTGCGGTGTGGTAGCGGTCGCCGTATGTACTTTCCATAATGACATAATCCGCCTCGGCGGTATAACGGGGATCGTGGATGATGGGCTGATTGATATTGCCGATATCCCCCGAGAATACAAGCTTTTTCGATACGCCGTTTTCCGTCAGCCAGATTTCGATACTGGAGGAGCCGAGCAGATGCCCGACATCCGTAAAGCGGATTTTTACCCCTTCGCAGACCTCGATTTCCTTCATATAATCGCAGGGAACAAAATGCTCCATGACTGCCATGGCGTCCTCTGTGGTATAAAGCGGCTCAAAGGGGGCTTTGCCGGCACGCTTATTTTTTCGATTCCGCCACTGTGCTTCAAATTCCTGGATATGCGCACTATCCAGCAGCATGATGCGGCAGAGGTCTGTGGTGGCCTCGGTGGCATAAATCTGCCCTTTGAAGCCGTTTTTGTAAAGCAGAGGGAGCAGACCCGAATGGTCAATATGCGCGTGGGAAAGGAACACATAATCAATCTTCCCTGCCGCTACGGGGATTTCCTGATTTTCATAGGTATCCCGTCCCTGCTCCATGCCGCAGTCCAAAAGGATGCTTTTGCCGCAGGCTTCGATATAATGGCAGCTGCCCGTTACCTCATGGTCAGCACCTAAAAACATCAGTTTCATAGAGATCATTCCTCCTTTGATGCAGTTTTTTTGTGAAAAATGGACAAATGTCTTTCTGTAATTCCTATGAATAGTATAGCCCTTTTTCGTTTCGCTGACAAGTACCGTCTGCGGAACATGTATTTTCGTAAAAATGGGGGTAGTTTTGCCGGAATATGGTTCTGTTTTCGTCTGGCAATACGATGGAAATATGGTATAATTGAGATACACTGAAACAAATGTATCTAAAAAGAAAAGCAAAAGGGAGGGAGACTATGCTCACAACCACAAAGCTTTATGATATTTTTCATATCGTCAACGGGGAACACAGCGACCCCCATACGGTACTGGGGATGCACGAAATCGAGGAGGACAGCAAAAAAGCCGTTGTGGTGCGTGCTTTTCTGCCGGATGCGGCAGGCATTACCGTGATTGATTATGCAAATAAACGGAAGAAATACCCGATGGAGCGGCTCCATGCGGACGGCTTTTTTGAAGTGACGATTGCGGACAGGGAGGAATGGTTTCGCTATCAGCTGGAGTATACCGATGCGGACGGCAATACCTGGCGCAGCTATGACCCCTATTCCTTCTCACCGACCCTTTCCGAATTTGACAGATATCTTTTCGGCGCAGGGACGCATTATGAGATTTACCAAAAAATGGGCGGCAGACTCATGACGCATGAAGGCGCAAGGGGGGCGGCATTTTCCGTCTGGGCACCCAATGCGAAGGCGGTCAGCGTGGTCGGGGATTTCAATAACTGGGATCCGCGCCGAAGTCCTATGCGAAAGCTGGGCGAATCGGGCATCTGGGAACTGTTCCTGCCTGCCGCGGCGGAAGGGGATAAGTATAAATTCCATGTGACGCAGTGTGATGGCAGGGTGGTGGATAAAACAGACCCCTACGGCGTTTATGCAGAGGTACGCCCGAATAATGCGTC
>JBNMGO010000412.1:0-1535 GCA_050872285.1 Anaerotignum sp. | reverse complement strand
CCTGCAAAATAAAGGGCTGCCACAGCCGCGAAGGATGCCGCCGTATGCCCCGAAGGGAAGGAAAAATCCTTTGGTCTTGCAACCAGAAGCTGCACCGCCGTATTCACATCACAGGGGCGGATGCGCCCGACCAACGGCTTCAGGATGGCATTGCACAGAAGCACATCAATCACCAACGCCGCGAGTACGATTGTGCCCGTCCTTCTCGTTTTCGGTATTACCAGTAAAATCACCGCCAGAAGAATCCAGACCGCGCCTGCATTGCCCAACCTCGTAATCACGCACATAATGCTGTCCGCCAGAGGTGTCCGCAGTGTTTGTATCAAGTCCAGAATTCTAAGTTCCATTCCCATATTTCTCACTTCCTTTTAATACTCCACTTTATAAGTTCTTCTGCTTCTGGAAAGCAGCTGCATCCCCGCCACAAGGGCAACGCCCACAAGGCAGGCAAGCCACTGAAAGCTCCCAAGGCGCATTGCCGCCTGCGGAACAGCCAAGGTGGTCGGTCCCTGCAAAATGGCGTAAAAAGAACCAAGCATCATGCCAAGAATCATATAAACCGCCTGCGGACGGAATTTTTCCAGACAGAAGCGAATCCCTTTGACAACCGAAGCCGCCCCTGTCAGAACCCCAAGTCCGAAGAAAATCAGGCTCGGCAGATAGGAAAAATCAAGCCCCAGAAACCCTCTGATAGCGGAAATCACGGGCAGATATGCGCCGAAAATCAACAGGAGTGTTGAACCGGAAATGCCCGGCAGAAACATTGCGGAAATCGCAATCATGCCAATCAGGAACAGCTTGATGCCAAGCCCTACGGAAAATTGGCTCAAATCCATGGATGCACTGCCCGTTTTCCCGTTCAGCCATGTAATGCCGACCACAAGCGCAATCCCCAGCAGGCAGAAGAAAATCCCCTTGCCGAAGGCACGAAAGCTTTCCTGCTCCTCTCGGATAATCAGCGGAATCGAAGCCGCGATAAAGCCGATAAACAGGGAGCTGACCCCATAAATATGCTGTTCAAACAAAGAGGATAGCAGCAGAACCGCCAGAATCATCCCGACAATCCAACCCATGCCAAGCCGAATCAGAAACCGCAGACCATTCCGCTTTGCTCTCCCGTTCCCGAATACAAGGCCATTCACCGAGCCGATAAAATCATCATAAAATCCCATTAAAAAGGCAACCGTACCGCCCGAAACACCGGGTACGCTGTCCGCCAGAGCCATACAGAAGCCGCCGCCGATTTCTTTTACCATAACAAAAACCTCCTTTTTGTTTTTCGGGTTTATGATAACATTCCCTCTTAAACAAACAGGAGGTTCTTTTCTAAATTTTTTCTAAACAAATATTATATGACCGCAAGCAATACCGTGCCAACCACGATGCACGCCAGACCAAAGGCAGCTTTTGTCGTCAGCCGTTCCTGAAAAACAATCCACGAAAATGCAATCGTCACCAGTATACTCAGTTTATCAATCGGCACAACCACGCTGGCAGGGCCTTCCTGCAATGCACGATAATAGCACATCCAAGAT
>JBNMGO010000387.1:0-1799 GCA_050872285.1 Anaerotignum sp. | reverse complement strand
GTGCCGATTTTGCAGAGCATCTGCCAATGGTCGGATATTTATTATAAGGAGGATACGGAAAACCAGATGGCGCAGTGCCAGAAATGCGATTATCATAGATGAAAACAGGAAAATCCGACGAAATTTGCGTTCCGTCGGATTTTTTATATGTTTTACAGAAGAAATTTCCAGAGGAAGGCGGAAGCAAACGGCTGTGCGAAAAAGAACACAGCGGCTGTTGCGATGCAGAGCAGGATGGGCTCTTTTTCTTTGGGGGAGGATACGGCAGGGAGGACTTTTGCGACATGCTTTGCCAGAAAATATCCGATTGCTGCACCTGCAAGGTTCGTGAGGATATCGTTGATATCGGTTGTGCGCAGAGTGAAAAGCTGCGAAAGCTCAATACCGAGGGTGACGCAGAGGGCGAACAGGAGCGTGCGGCGGAGGGATTGGCAGGAATCCCAAAGCAGGGGGAGAAACAGCCCCATTGGGACGAAGAGCAGAATATTCAGGCAGGCATTTTTGAAATCGGCAGGGATGCCTGCAAGGGGGACGAGGTTCAGCGAGACATCCGGACTGTGGTCGAGGATGCTCGGAAAGCCGACCAATGCCAGAACTGCGGCAAAATAAAAGCCGAAGAGGATGGAGCAGAAAATCTGCATACGGCTGTGCGCGGTAAATTTTCCGTATAGAAGAAAAAAGGGGAGAAGAAACACCCCTGCCGCCGCCAGTTCAACGAGTGCAAAAAGAATACGATACATGACAGACCCTCCTGTTCTGATGCCGATGTTAGGATGGGGATAGTATACCTGTTGGGGGAGGGGGAAAACAATAGAGAAACGGTTAATGTTTTTTTAAGAAAGACGAAAGAGAAAAGTTTAAACAGAACAAAATAATAGCATGCTATTGACAAATGAATAATAGCGTGCTATTATTTCTGCAAAAAGAAAAAAGGAGGCGGCAAAATGACAGGCAGGGATACCTGTGGCGCAGTATTAAAGCAGATTCATGATGTTTTGGAAAAACAGGCGAACAATACACTCAGAGGGCAGGGGCTTACCTTTTCGCAATCGGCTGTGCTGATGCTTTTATATGAAAGAGAGGAAAAGGCGGCAACCTTCAAGGAGCTGGAAAAAGACTTTGGCGTGGCACAGCCCACCATGGCAGGGATTTTGAACCGTCTGGAGCAGAAAAAGCTGATTGCGGTTCTGGAGGATGCAGAGGATAAAAGAATCCGCAGAGCGCATCTGACGCAGGCAGGCGAGGAAAAGTGCAGGGAAGGCTATCGATACATGAAGGCGACGGAGGAACGGCTTCTTTGTGGCTTAACAGCGGAAGAAAAGGCAGAGTTTCTGCGGCTGCTCCTGAAAGTACGGGCATCTGTGAAGAAGAAAAACTGAGTATGCAGTTAGGTGTGTCCCAATAAGAAAACATGAAGAAAATGAAATAACTGAAAGACTGCGGATACAAGGAAGTTTCCCGCAGGCATCCTTTGACTTAGGCTGTCAAGGGAAACTGACGCAATAGCCGTAGCTTTCAGTATTTCAGAATTCAAGGTTTCTTATTTGGGCGCACCTTTAGACATACTTCTTTTTTGGATAAATCAATAGCAAGCTATTAAAATACTTGCGGAATGGAGGACAATATGAAGGAAAAACAAAAGGATTCTTTGGAAATATTTGAACGAGCACCCATCGGGCAGGCGGTGATGAAAAACACTCTTCCTGCCATGGCGGCAATGCTGATGGTTCTGATTTATAACCTTGCGGATACCTTTTTTATCGGGCAGACGGACAACGCCTTTATGATTGCGGCGGTTT
>JBNMGO010000168.1:0-3975 GCA_050872285.1 Anaerotignum sp. | reverse complement strand
CGACGCGCTTTCGCAATTAAGCCCCCATGCGGACTATATTCTTGCGGACGCGGTAACGATTCCACGCATTTCCACGCCGCAGAAGGGCATTATTAAAGGGGATGCGAAAAGCATGTCCATCGGGGCGGCGAGCATTGTTGCTAAGGTTTACCGTGACCGCCTGATGGAAACATATGATACGGTTTACCCCGGGTATGGCTTTGCGGCAAACAAGGGCTATGGCTCTGCGGAGCATATTGCGGCAATTCAAAAGTTGGGATTGACTCCGATTCACCGCAGAAGCTTTGTGAAAAATCTCCGTCCGCAGGAGGGGGATACCACAACCGATAAGGGCGGCAGAGGAGAAATGCTTGCGGCAAAGCAGATGCAGAAAATGGGCTATGAAATTCTGGAGCGGAATTTCCACGCACTCAAGGGCGAGATTGATATTATCGCGAAAAAAGAAAACACGATTGTGTTTACGGAAGTGAAATACAGAAAGAATGAAACGATGGGGACGCCTGCCGAGGCAGTGGACAGCCGCAAGCAGAAGAACATTATCCGCGCGGCAAAGGCATATCTCGCGCAGAAGTGCCTGCCGGAAATGGGCTATGATTTCCGCTTTGATGTGGCGGAGGTGCTGACAAGCGAGGGAAAAACCTATTTCCGCTATACCGAGGATGCGTTTCAGCTTTCATAAAGATAGAAAATGAGGGAGAAAAGATGAAGATTAACAGAAAGAATGACTTGGAATATATTACATTTGATAATCTGGAGCAGACAGGACTGGTGAAGCATTGCTTTACGACGCGGCACGGCGGTGTCAGCACGGGTTACTGGGCGAGCATGAACATGGGCTTTTCACGTGGAGAGGAACGCGAGCCTGTTTTGCAGAACTATAAAATTCTGGCGGATGCGGTGGGCTTTACAGTAGAAAATTATGTAACCTCGCAGCAGACACACACCACGAATGTCCGCAGAGTCACTGCGGCAGATGCAGGCAAAGGCGTCTGGACGGAGCGCGGCTATACGGATGTGGACGGACTGATTACGAACGAAAAGCATATCCCTCTGGTGATTTTCGGGGCGGACTGTGTGCCTGTGTTCCTGCTGGATAAAAAGAATCATGCCATCGGCGTGGCGCACTGCGGCTGGGTTGGCACAGGCAACCGCATGGCAGAAAAGATTTTGCAGGAAATGATGCGTACCTTTGTGACAGACCCTGCGGATGTGACGGCGGCAATCGGGCCTTCTATCGGGAAATGCTGTTTTCAGATGGATGAACCGGTACTTGCACACTTCCGCAAAAATATCCCCTGGACGGACGATATTGTGGAAAAAGACCCTTCGGCAGAGGGAAAATATAAAATGGATTTATGGGAATGTAACCGCCGCCTGCTTGCGGAAATGGGCGTGAAGGATATCGAAATTTCGGGACTTTGCACCAAATGTGACCAGGAACGCTTTTATTCCCACCGCGGCATGGGTGAAAAAAGAGGCGTAATGGCAGGTGTATTAGAACTGATTTAAGGAGAGCATAAGAAGGGAAGTGCAAAAAATCATGGTACTTCCCTCCTTTTTGTGGTATACTAAACAGAATGGAAAATTGGGCATCTTTGCCCATTTATCAGAAAAATTCAGTAAAAAAAGAACTGCAAAGCAGGAGGTAGTATATGAGCAGACCAATCGTAGCAGTTGTGGGCCGCCCCAATGTCGGCAAATCCACACTGTTTAACAGACTGGCGGGCGAGAGAATTTCCATCGTGCAGGATACTCCCGGGGTAACCCGTGACCGTATTTATGCGGATGTGGAATGGCTTGACCGCAAATTTACTTTAATTGATACCGGTGGTATGGAAATCGGCTCTGAAGAAGTGATTCAGAAGCAGATTGTACAGCAGGCACAGATTGCGATTGAAACCGCAGACGTGATTCTTTTCGTGACGGACGTAAAAACAGGCGTAACGGATGATGATGTGAAGGTTGCGAATCTGCTGCGCCGCACGAAAAAGCCCGTTGTTCTGGCGGTCAATAAGGTGGACAGCGTAAAGCGTGACACACTGGCGATTTATGAATTTTATGAGCTGGGTATCGGCGATCCTCTGCCCGTTTCCGCAGGGCAGGCGCTGGGCCTTGGCGATATGCTTGACCAGATTATCGCAAATTTCCCTGAAAAGGACATCAACGAGGAAGAGGACGATGCCATCAAGGTTGCCATCATCGGGAAGCCCAATGTTGGGAAATCCTCTTTGATTAACAAGATTCTGGGCGAGGACAGACTGATTGTCAGCAACATTGCCGGCACAACGCGAGACGCGGTCGATACGCCAATCGAAATTGACGGACAGAAGTATATCTTCATTGATACGGCAGGGATGCGCCGCAAGAGCAAAATCAAGGAAGAAATCGAACGGTTCAGCATCATCCGTGCGGTTGCGGCGGTGGAACGCTGTGATGTTGCAATTCTTCTGATTGATGCCAACGAGGGCATTACAGATCAGGATACCAAGATTGCAGGCATTGCCCACGAAAGAGGGAAGGCTGCCATCATTGCCGTCAATAAATGGGATTCCATTGAAAAGGACGAAAAGACCATGAATAAATATCTCAAGGATATTTCCATGGAATTGAAATATATGGAATATGCACCGAAGGTGTTTATTTCTGCCATGACAGGGCAAAGAATTAACCGTATGCTCGAATTGATTCAGACGGTTTACCATAACCATGCACTGCGTATCAGCACAGGCGTTTTGAATGAGGTGCTGATTGAGGCAACCGCCATGCAGCAGCCCCCTGCGGATAAGGGTCGCCAGCTGAGACTGTATTATATGACACAGGTATCCGTAAAACCCCCTACCTTTGTTATTTTTGTAAACGAGCGTGGGCTGTTCCATTTCTCTTACCGCCGATATATCGAAAATCAGCTGCGAGAGGCATTTGGCTTTGTCGGCACACCGATTCATTTCATTGTAAGAGAAAAAGGGGAAAAGGATTGATATGTTTCGTTTGATTTGTTTATGTATCGGCTATTGCATCGGCTGTATCGAAACAGCCTATGTAGTCGGTAAAATCTGGCGGGTGGATTTGCGTCAGCATGGCAGCGGCAACCTCGGCACCACAAACGCGCTGCGCGTGCTGGGGAAAAAGGCGGGTGCGCTGGTATTCATCGGGGATATTATGAAATCCGTGATTGCGTTTATCATCTGTCGTGCGATTTTTAAGAGCGACCTGGCAGGGGTATATGGCTCTGTCGGGGCGGTTCTGGGGCACAACTATCCGTTCTATCTGAAATTTAAGGGCGGAAAGGGCATTGCCGTTATGATTGGCATGACGGCGGCAATGGCGTTCAGTATGGATATCCGTCTTGCCATTCCCAATGCTCTGATTGGCTTCGGTATGGCATTTGCAACAAGATATGTTTCCGTCGGCTCTCTGCTGTTTGCGCTGACACTGCCCATCAGTACCTATCTTTTGGGCTTTCCGCAGGAAATGCTGTATCTGACGATTTTCGTCAGTGCGATGGCATTCTGGCGGCACAGAGGAAATATCAAAAAGCTTTTAAACGGTACGGAAAATAAATTCGGTTCGAAAAAATAAATGCGTTTGAAAAAATGCGATTGGAAGAAATAAGACTGGAGGTCACAGCTTATGAAAAAGGTAACGGTCATTGGTTCCGGCAGCTGGGGGACAGCCCTCGCAGTGATGCTGGCGGAAAACGGACATGAAGTTTTGATCTGGTCCAGAAGACAGGACACAGTGGATGAGCTGTTGAAAGAAAGAAAAAATACAAAGTATCTCCCCGGTGTGGTGATTCCCGATTCCATTCAGGCAACCACCGACCGCAAGGCGGCAGTGAACGGCGCGGATATCGTGATTCTGGCGGTTCCTTCCAGAGCCGTTGCACAAACCGTGCGCGATGTTGCGCCTTATCTGAAAACATGGCAGATTCTGGTGAATGTAGCAAAGGGTCTGGAACCGGAAACGCTGTTCCGG
>JBNMGO010000151.1:0-4209 GCA_050872285.1 Anaerotignum sp. | reverse complement strand
GTTACCCTTCATGGATGGGAAATTTCTGCGGAAAGCAGGTTGGGAGAAGGAACGAAGATGCTTGTTGCAATAGGCAAAACGGAAGGAAACGCAAGGGAGGGTCTGTAATGTTGAACATTTTAAGAGAAAAAATACAGGAAAAAGGCAGTGCCGTCGGGACATTTCTGGGGGTAACGAATGTGCCGTTGCTGGAATGTCTGGGCTACACGGGAATGGATTTTGTGATTATTGATACGGAGCATGGCCCGTATGATACACAGCCGATGAGTGATTTAATCAAATCTGCGGAGCTTGCAGGCATGGCGCCGATTGTCCGCGTGGCGGATGTGACGCATAAGGAAATCCAGAGAGCGGTCGATAACGGGGCGCAGGGCATTATTGTTCCCTGCCTGCGCGAGGTGGATGAGTTCAAAAAGGCGGTTGACCTGGCGAAGTTTGCACCGATTGGCAACAGAGGCTTTATCAAAGGGCGTGGCAGCGGCTTCGGAAATGAGCCATGGGCGGCGGTTTCTTTAGAAGAATATATGAAAAACAGCAATGAAAAGGTTCTGATGCTGCCGCAGTGCGAAACAAAAGAAGCACTGGAGCAGATTGAGGAGATTGTGCAGATAGAAGGCTTGGACGGCATTTTTATCGGCCCGTTTGATTTATCCATTTCCATGGGGATTCCCGGGCAGTTCGACCATCCGGAGTTCAAAAAGGCAGTTGCCAGAATCATGCAGGCGTGCAAAAACGCAGGCAAGCTTTGCATGATTTTCGTGAGCAATGTTGCGGACGCGAAATATTACATAGAAGAAAGCATTGATGCGGTCGCATATAATCTGGATACGAATGTTTACACAGAGGCATACCGCAGAATTGTAAACGAGATTCGCGGGTAAGCAGCAAAAAAAGTCCCTGCCGAAACAGGGACAAAAATGTGTGGATGGGATGAGGTTTTATGCGTCGCAATCCTCTCTGTTTCTGCGCGTATCGCAGTCGTCACCGAAAACAGTGCCGAAGCCACAGCAGGAACGAGGCTTTGCGGTGGGCGAGAAAAGGTCTAACGGGAAACGGATATCCTCAAAGCCGTTGCAGGGGTCACTGTTTGTGGCATTTGCCGTGCAGCGTTCCGGAACGCATCTGCCCAGAGAATTTACCATGATATTCACTGTACGGAACAGCTTTACGATGGTAAACAGCCCGATGGTAACATTGACCGCGATGGGTGCGCCGAGGGCGGCATCTCCGCTGTTGCGGGAGGTATCGCAATCGCAGTCACAGCCGCAGGAATTGCAGGAATGACAGGTGTTGCAGCTAGGGAACCGCAGTTCTGCATCCAGTGCAACCGCCTTGCCTTCCGCGATGATGAACGGCCCGCCCTTGGATGTGGCATCCTCGTACTGGTCGGTTACGGTGGTAACGTCTGCCTCGGTAGAGCCGAACAGGGTCACGCGCAGGTGATGGCTGTTGGTGGCATCAATCGCCCCGATAAAGCAGCCGTCGGCGCGGCGAAATTCCAGCGTATAGTTGAATACATATTTCAGCTCGATATCCCAGCAGCCCCTTTGCAGCGGATTCGGCCGTTTCCGCAGAATTTCAATGCGGTCAAGGTCCAAATCGCGGATGGTCACATCGGCGGCATTGCAGGGGGGAATGATGATATCCCCCTCGCAGAGCATATCGTTGCAGCTGGGGCTTGCGCTCCTTGCGGCACGGGCAGGGCCAAGAATACTGCTGCCCAGACATTTCTGGATGCGGCACTGGTCGAAAATCTTCTGCGCGATGATGCAGGTTTCCTCGTTCCGTCCGTTGTTTTCATTGCTGCCGTTTCCGCAGAAACTGCAGTTTCTTGCACTCAAATCAGCCTTGGAATCAAATTCAAAAGCGCCCATAAGACAGCCTCCTTTAAGTTGTTGGTTTCTTTTACCATAGTATGAAGGGCGAAGGAAAGCGTGACCGCATACGGGAAAGAAGGATTGTTTTCTCGTGGGAACAATGCTATAATGAAATTTAATGAATCATATAAATTTCACTTAGAAGTGTGAGGAATCAAAATGAAACGATTGATGGATATTCATACCCACGCCGTTGCAAGCGGACACGCCTACAGCACCGTGGATGAAAATTTGAGATGGGCGGCGGAGCAGGGCTTGGAATTGGTCGCTCTGACAGACCATGCGCCTGCCATGAAGGATACCACCTGCCACGCCTATTTTGCGAATCTGCACGTTTTGCCTGAACGGCTGCATGGGGTGCGGCTGTTGAAGGGCATTGAACTGAATATTCTGGATTTTGACGGCACGATAGATATGGATGAAGCGGTTTTGCAGCGGTTGGATCTTGCCATTGCAAGCCTGCACATGCCCTGCATTAAGCCGGGAACGAAAAAGGAAAATACGCAGGCGTTTTTAAAGGTGATGGAAAATCCTTATGTGGACATCATCGGACACCCCGGTGACCCCCGTTATCCGCTGGATTATCGGGAACTGTTCCGCGCGGCAAGGGAAACGGGCACGCTTCTGGAAATCAATAACGCCTCTCTGACGCCCGGCGGCTTTCGTGAGGGCAGCCGAGAGAATATCAGAGAGCTTCTTCTGATGAGCATGGAGGCAGGGCAGCCCGTTGTTCTGGGCAGCGATGCACATTTTTACCGCAATGTGGGCGATTTTTCCTATGCGGAGGATTTATTGCAGGAAATAAATTTCCCTGAGGAGCTGATTCTCAATAATACGCCTGAAAAATTCCTTGCAGGACTCAGGCATGGCAGAAAATAAAAAATGTATACGGAAAAGAACGTGGAAAACCCCTTTACTTTAATGCTTGAAAGTGTTACAATATCTGCAACAGAAGTTTGAAAAAATAACAGGAGAAGGTGGCGTTCCGGATGAATAAAAAGATCAAAAATGAATTGACCGATAAATTGTTCGAGTGTATTCTCAGCATGGAAACCGTGGAAGAGTGCTATCAGCTCTTTGAAGACCTTTGCACCATCAACGAAATTCAGGCGATTGCGCAGAGAATGGAAGTGGCGGCAATGCTGGATGCCAAGCGGACATACGTGGAAATTGCGGAGAAAACAGGCGCATCCACTGCGACCATCAGCCGCGTCAACCGTTGCCTGCATTACGGCACGGATGGCTATAAGCTGGCGATTGACCGCGTGAAGGCAAAAAAAGAAAAAGAAGATAACGAATAATCTTTTTGAAACGATTTATTGAGAGAGATTATAGGGCTGGTTTGACAAGACGATTTTGCCAAATCAGCCTTTCTTATGTTGGTATCCTGCGAAACAGGCAGGCGGAAGCAGAAAAGAAATGGGAGAGAATGACATGATTGGATTTGAAGCATTAAATGATATGCAGAAAAAAGCGGTTTTGCAGACAGAAGGCCCTGTGCTGATTCTGGCAGGGGCAGGCAGCGGCAAGACAGGTGCGCTGACGGTGCGAATCGCGCATCTTCTGGAAACGGGCGTAAAGCCCTGGAATATCCTTGCGATTACCTTTACGAATAAGGCGGCGAAGGAAATGCGCGAGCGTGTGGAAAAGCTGGTGGGGGATACGGCAAGGGATATGTGGATCAGCACCTTCCATTCCACCTGCGTGCGGATTCTGCGCAGAGAAATTCAGCATCTGGATTATGAAAATCAGTTTTCCATCTATGACAGCGATGATCAGGAAAAAATCATGCGTGAAGCCTTCAAGCGTCTGAATATGAGCACAACGGATAAGTCCTTTTCTGTCAAGGGGGCAATGAGCATCATCAGCCATCTGAAGGAGGAAATGACAAGCTGGGAGGACTACGCACAGCATGTGGATAAAAACGATTTAAAGGCGGTGCGTATCGCGAAGGTATACCAGACCTATCAGAAAATGCTGAAGGAAAATAATGCACTGGATTTTGATGATCTGATTTATAAAACCGTTCTGCTGTTCCGCCAGTTCCCCGATGTTCTGGAAAAATATCAGGAAAGATTCCGCTATATCATGGTGGATGAATATCAGGATACGAATACAAGCCAGTATGAGCTGGTGGCAATGCTTGCGGCGAAATATAAAAATCTTTGCGTGGTGGGGGATGACGACCAGAGCATCTACGGCTGGCGTGGGGCAAATATCCGCAATATTCTGGATTTTGAAAAGGATTTTCCGGAAACGACAGTGATTAAATTGGAGCAGAATTACCGTTCCACCAAAAAGATTTTGGAGGCGGCAAATGCGGTGATTCATC
>JBNMGO010000187.1:0-3657 GCA_050872285.1 Anaerotignum sp. | reverse complement strand
GTCCTCTCTCGATTTTTTGTCGCTTCGCAGCGTAGCCAGACCAATCCCCAACGCCATAATAAACGGTACCGTCACAGGCCCTGTCGTCACGCCGCCGCTGTCAAAGGAAACAGGAATAAAAGAATCCGGTGCCAGAAACGCCAGAATAAAAACCAAAGGATAAAATACCCAAAGCATTTTCGCCAGAGGAATATGGAAGAAAATACGAATCTGTGCGATCATCAGAAATAACCCAACCCCTGCCGCAACAGAGAAAATCAGAATCTTATTGGGAATCGCAGGCACCTGTTCAGCCAAAACCTGCAAATCCGGCTCCGCAATCGTAATCAGCATCCCCAGAATCAAACAAACCGCCAGAGGAATCACAATATTTTTCGCGCGGCTCATCTCCACGCCAATGCCCTCGCCCATCGGCATCATGGACATATCCGCCCCCATGGTAAAAAAGCCCATGCCGATAATCAGCAGCACCGCCCCGAATAAAAACAGCACCAATGCCCCCGAGGATAACGGCAAAAGCGTAATGCTCAGAATCAGAACGATTGCCGTTAAGGGCAGTACGGATGCCAAGGATTCCATAATTTTTTCTTTCAAACGAATATTTTCTAACAGAAAAATTCCCCCTTTCCGCGCCATTCAGGAAATACCTGATTTTCCTAGTGTATTACTTTCAATTTTAGCATCCCAGACTTTTCCATGGCAATCTGTGTTAAGACTTCTTAACATAAAATATTCAGTGACTGCACTTTTGTTCATTCTTTGTTCATAAAAAAAGATACCCGAAGGTATCTTTTTTACCAAATGAAATCCTGATTTCGCCTTACTTTTTGATAATTCCCCATTCCACATCTTCTTCTCCGTCTGCCCCCGTAACCGCCTTCTGCACCACCGCATAGCCGTCCAGAAATGCGTCCGCTCTGTCAAACGTATCCGAAATGTACTGCTTGCCGCTTTCGTCAATATAAAATCGCTCATGCGTCACCCAATCATACGCCACCGCAATGCCGTCAATCGCATCCAGCAGTGCAATCTGTGTCAGGTTCAGCTTTTCGCCCTTTTGGTTATAATATGGACAACCGGTCATATCGTCCCCACTGCCCCAGTCTGCAAGCGGCACCTGAATTACCGCACTGCTGTTCTCCTGCGCCTGTATCACAGGCCGTCCCTCTGTGATAAACTGCACCTTCTTTCCGTTCTTGTCAATCAGCCATGTTTTCCCGTTCTTCTCCGTCACAAAGGCTTTGCCGTCCGTAAAATCTCCTGCCCATGCGTACTGCGGCACAAGCATTTCCTTGCCCGTCTTGTCAATGTAGCCCCAGCCGTCCGCCGTTTTTACTGCCGCCGCGCCGTCATGAAAATCTCTGCTTTCTTCATATTTGGGAGAAACAACCTCATTCCCGTCCTTGTCAATAAAGCCATACCGCGGCACAGGCTTTTCTCCTGTTTTCTCATAGATTGTCACCTCAGCCATTCCTTCAGAGAAATTCCATACCATGTCATAAAGAAACGGTATGCTTTCCTTCCCCTGCAAATCCAGGAAGCCCATTTTACCCCGATTCGATGCTCTGACCCGTCCTTCCGAAACCTGATGAATCGAATATTCCGCCGTCCGGAATTGCTCCTTCCCGTTTCTGTCAATCAGAACAGTCTCTCCGTTTTCGTATTCCAACCTTAAATAGCCTTCTCCTGCATCCCTCAGATATTCAATTTCTCCATTCTCATAGGATAACAGCCGTTTCCCCTTGCTGTCCAGAAGGTAATAAGCCTTCCCCTGCATGGACAAACCAATCCCAGCCGCTTCCGGAAATTTCGTTGCAATAAAATACCCATCCCCGATATTTTCAATTTCATCATATTCACTGCTCAAAGGCATCGTATAATTCGTCTTTTTCCCCTCGCCCGTGATTCTCGGCGCATCCGCAGGAATCTCAATCACGTTGCTGTCATCCAGAAGGCGCACCGTTGCCGTTTTCTCCGCCGCATCCCAGATGATATCCGCATCCGCCACCGTATAGCCGCAGGCATTCAGAATATTTTTCCAGTTCCGCAGCGGCACAAAAATCCGCCCGTCCCGAATGTCCATTTTTCCTCTTGCCTCTATTGGCTCTCCGTTCACCGTAATGCTGTTCTTCCCAATGTCGCAGGCAACCGTATTCCCGCGCAGCATCATCCACGCCAGCTTCGTTTCCTCCTCCCAGTGCATCGTGCCGTTGTCAATCGAGGTCAGAAACGCACGCAGCGGCAGCATCGCATAGCCATCCTTAATGTAAATTGCCGCATCCAGCGAAATTCGGCTCTGATTCCGATAAAGCTCCTTCGTGCCAACCTTCGCCGTAAATGTAATCTGCTCCGCCTCTCCAATCGTTTCCGCCTGCACAGGCACCGTCCCTGCAAGCATCAGCAGACTCATCGCCAAGCATACTTTTCTCTTCATCTAAAACGCCTCCCTTTTTGCTGTCAATTTGTAGGACAAGTTTCTGTCTTCAGCATACCAGAAAGACATCCTTCCTTCAACCACAGTACGCCATTCTTAAGAAATCCGTAAGAAAGTTGTTAGCATCCTGTAACATTACAAGCATCCTGTCATATAAAAAAGCACTACCCGAAATGCTCTCGGATAGTGCCTATTTTCAAATGTTATCTGATTCTGGGCAGGAAACCAACCTTTTTCTGCACCTTTGTCAGTGTTCTGTCCGCCAGACGGCTTGCCTTTTCCGCACCGCTCTTGATGATGGCATCCAGATAATCCTTGTTTGCCTCCAATTCCTTCACACGCTTCTGCACAGGCTCCAGCTCCGCAACAACTGCCTCGCCGACTGCCGTTTTAAACGTACCATAGCCCACGCCTGCAAATTCCTGTTCTGCCTCGGCAATCGTTTTGCCTGTCACCGCACAGTAAATGCTCAGCAGGTTGGAAATACCGGGCTTTTCTTCCGCAAAGCGTACCTCTGTATCAGAATCCGTCATCGCGCGTTTCATCTTATTCATAATCACCTTGGGGTCATCCATCAAAGTGATGATATTGTTCTGATTTTCGTCAGATTTGGACATTTTTTTAGTAGGCTCCTGCAATGCCATCACACGCGCGCCAACCTTGCCGATATACGCATCCGGCACCTTGAATACATCCCCGTATATGCCGTTGAACCGCTGCGCGATATCTCTTGTCAGCTCCAGGTGCTGTCTCTGGTCTTCCCCAACAGGAACCAGATCCGTCTGATACAGCAGAATATCCGCCGCCATCAAAGAGGGATAGGTAAACAGTCCTGCGTTGATGTTGTCCGCATGCTTTGCGCATTTATCCTTAAACTGCGTCATTCTGTTCAGCTCACCCATATAGGTGTAGCAGTTCAGAATCCAAGCCAGCTCTGCATGCTGTGGCACATGAGACTGATAATAAATGATATTCTTTTCAGGGTCTAAGCCAACCGCCAGATACTGCACCAGCAAATCTTTTGCCTGCTTGCGCAGCTTCACAGGGTCCTGACGCACCGTAATTGCGTGCATATCCACGATGCAATATAAGCAGTCATATTCATCCTGCAGCTTTGTCCAGTTTTTCAGTGCCCCCAGATAGTTGCCCAGTGTAATCACACCGGAGGGCTGCATACCGCTGAAAATACGTTTTTTCTGTTCCATTTTCTAACACTCCTTGCT
>JBNMGO010000305.1:0-2332 GCA_050872285.1 Anaerotignum sp. | reverse complement strand
GTCATCGGCTATGATAAGCCCCTTTCCAGACCCCTCACCCTTTCCATGGAGCGCGGGCAGAAAATTGCGCTTGTCGGTGCAAACGGGATTGGGAAAACCACACTGCTGAAAAGCATCATCGGCGAAATTCCGCCCCTCAGCGGCAAAACAGAACTGGGGGATTATCTTTACACCGGCTATTTTGAGCAGGAAAAGAAATATACTGAAAACGTTACCTGTATTGATGAAATCTGGAAAGAATTTCCTTCCTTTACGCAGTATGAGGTGCGTTCCGCTCTGGCAAAATGCGGTCTGACTACAAAGCATATCGAAAGCATGGTGAAGGTGCTCAGCGGCGGCGAGCAGGCAAAGGTGCGTCTTTGCAAGCTCATCAATACCGAAACAAATGTCCTGCTTCTGGACGAACCGACCAACCATCTGGATGTGGACGCGAAGGACGAACTCAAACGCGCATTGCAGGCATATAAGGGCAGTATCCTTCTCATCTGCCACGAGCCGGAATTTTATCGGGATGTGGTGACAGAGGTTTGGAACTGCGAGGATTGGACAACTGTCCGGTTATAAATAAACATGAGAGAGAATATGGAGGAAAAAAGTATGAATTATGATGTGATTATTATCGGCGCAGGCCCCGGGGGGATTTTTGCTGCTTATGAACTGATGCAGCAGAAACCCACGATGAAGGTCGCTGTTTTCGAGGCAGGTCACGCGCTGGACAAACGCCACTGTCCCATTGACGGGGATAAAATCAAAAGCTGCGTCAGCTGCAAAAGCTGCAGCATTATGAGCGGCTTCGGCGGCGCAGGTGCTTTTTCCGATGGGAAATATAATATCACCAACGATTTCGGCGGCACTTTATATGAATATATCGGCAAAAAACGTGCACTGGATTTGATGCAGTATGTCGATACCATCAATATGCGTTATGGCGGCGCAGGCACAAAGCTGTATTCCACCGCAGGCACAAAGTTCAAAAAGCTTTGTATCCAGAATGACCTGCACCTTCTGGATGCTTCCGTGCGCCATCTGGGTACGGATGTGAACTATATCGTTCTGGAAAATCTTTATGCACACCTGAAGGATAAGGTTGATTTCTTCTTCGATACACCCGTTAATTCCGTAACCGTATCCGAAGAAGGCTATCTGGTAAATTGCGCGGAAGAAACCTTCTCCTGCGAAAAATGTATCATTTCCGTTGGACGCAGCGGCAGCAAATGGATGGAACGTGTTTGTAATGAACTGGAAATCCCCACAAAATCCAACCGTGTTGACCTCGGTGTACGTGTGGAACTGCCCGCAGAGGTTTTCTCTCATCTGACCGATGAGCTTTACGAAAGTAAAATCGTATACCGTACCCAGAAATACGGGGATAAGGTGCGTACCTTCTGCATGAACCCCAAGGGTGCTGTTGTAAATGAAAACACAAACGGCATCATCACTGTAAATGGGCATAGCTATGAAGACCCCGCTTTGCAGACAGGCAACACAAACTTTGCCCTGCTCGTATCCAAGCATTTCTCCGAACCCTTCAAGGATTCCAATGGCTACGGCGAATCCATTGCGCGTCTGAGCAATATGCTGGGCGGCGGCGTAATCGTACAGCGTTTCGGTGATTTGATTCGTGGCCGTCGTTCTACACCCAAGCGTATGGGCGATTCCTTTATCACTCCTACGCTGAATGCAACCCCCGGCGATTTGAGTCTGGTTCTGCCCAAGCGTCTGCTGGATGGCATTATCGAAATGATTTACGCACTGGATAAGGTTGCCCCCGGTACCGCAAATGATGATACCCTGCTCTACGGCGTAGAAGTAAAATTCTATAATATGGAAGTTGCTGTCAATGAACAGCTGATGAGCCGCTATGACGGTCTGTATATCATCGGGGACGGCAGCGGCATCACCCATTCCCTCTCTCACGCTTCCGCAAGCGGCGTGCATGTTGCAAGAGATATCGCAGCAAACTAAATAAATCAATAACAAAAAAGAAGAAATCCTTCCTTATTAAAAGGATTTCTTCTTTTTTTCATGCAGACTTATCTGTAAAAATAGCAAAAAAATAGAACCGCATTTGCGATTCTATCTGAATTGGATTCCGGCAACCATCTACTCTCCCAGGCAGCTGCCCACCAAGTACCATCGACCGCCTAGGTCTTAACCGTCGTGTTCGGAATGGGAACGGGTGTGTCCCCCAGGCGCATCATCACCGGAAATCTCTCTTTTATTAAGGTTATACACCTTCAAAACTGAACACAAGTTACAAATCTTTATCAATCTTTTTATTGGTCAAGCCCTCGATCTATTAGTATTGGTCAGCTGAACATGTTACCATGCT
>JBNMGO010000297.1:0-2416 GCA_050872285.1 Anaerotignum sp. | reverse complement strand
TGACTTCTCCCGATCCGCTGGTACTGGTCTGCACAAAGAAAGAGGATGGCAAGCTGAATATGGCACCCGTATCTTTCTTCATGTATGCCTCTTTTAACCCGCCCATGCTGGCCTTTGCTATGGGCAAGGCAGCCAACAGCGGTGAAAACATCCGCAGAACCGGCAAGGCTGTTTTGGCAGCCCCCGGTGTCAGCCTGAAAGACGCAGTTATGGCCTACGGCAGCGCCAACGGCGGCAAAAAGGACAAACTGGCAGAAACGCCTATTGCCCTGCAGAGCATTGAAGGGACGGATATTCAGATCCCCGAAGATAGCCGTATTGCCTTTGAGGTCACGCTGGAGAAAACCGTGGAGTCCGGCGATCACTACCTGTACCTCTGCAACATCGACAAAATGCTTGCCGACGAAAGCAAAGAAGCCCTGTTTGCCTGGGACGGATACGCTAAGGTCGCTCCTGCAAAAGAAAAAGAGTAACTTTCCATTCTATTCGATATGAGGTACTCTGCCGCATGGCGGCTTTGGTTTTCAAAGCCGCCGTTTCTTTGCACTTGCACAAACCAATGACGACTTGCAGAGACACGGTAGCCGGAATTTGATTCCACGCAAACATGGGCAAAAGTCCCATCACAGGCACTTAGCGACGCTCTGGTCGAAATGTTCCAAGACCGACTCAAACCAGATAAATAAAGACGACAAAAAAAGCCCTTAGCCATGAGTTTTTACCCATAGCTAAGGGCTTCACTATTTCAAATTATTCCCATTCAATGGTTGCGGGTGGTTTAGAGGTGATATCATACACGATACGATTGACGTGTTTCACTTCGTTTACGATACGCGTAGAAACCTTATCCAGCACCTCATAGGGGATTCTTGCCCAATCGGCAGTCATGAAATCGGTTGTGGTTACGCCGCGCAGGGCAATGGTGTAATCATAGGTACGGAAGTCGCCCATAACACCAACGGAGCGCACATCTGTGATAACGGCGAAATACTGGTTGATGTCTCTGTCCAGACCTGCCTTTGCGATTTCTTCTCTGAAAATCGCATCCGCATCCTGCAAAATCGCAACCTTATCCTCTGTGACCTCGCCGATAACGCGTACACCCAGACCGGGGCAGGGGAAGGGCTGACGATATACCAGATATTCGGGCAGACCCAATTCCAGACCCATCTGACGCACTTCATCCTTGAACAGCAGGCGCAGGGGTTCAATCAGTTCCTCAAAATCAACAACGGAGGGCAGACCGCCTACGTTATGATGGGATTTGATGACCGCGGAATCACCCAGACCGCTTTCGATGATATCGGGGTAAATCGTCCCCTGTACCAGATAATCTACCTTGCCGATTTTTCTTGCTTCATCCTCGAATACACGGATAAATTCCGCGCCGATGATTTTACGCTTCTGTTCGGGGTCGGTTACGCCTTTCAGCTTGGAAAGGAAACGTTCCTGTGCATTCGCTCTTACAAAATGAGAATCGAAGTAGCCGTCAAAAATCTGTTCTACCTCGTCACCTTCGTTTTTACGCATCAGACCATGGTCAACAAAAACGCAGGTCAGCTGCTTGCCGATTGCCTTGGAAACCAGAGCCGCAACAACGGAGGAATCCACGCCGCCGGAGAGGGCGCACAGAGCCTTGCCGTCGCCAACCTGTTCGCGGATTTTTTTAATCTGGTCTTCAATGTAGTTTGTCATGGTCCAGTCGCCCTTGCAGCCGCAGACCTCAAACAGGAAGTTCTTAATCAGTTCAGAACCCTTGGGTGTATGGTTTACCTCGGGGTGGAACTGCACGCCGTAGAAGCCCTTTGCTTCACATTCAATCGCAGCCGCAGGGCAGGTAGGCGTTTTCCCGATGACGCGGAAGCCTTCGGGCAGCTCTGTCACATAGTCTGTATGGCTCATCCAGCAGATTTCATTTGCGCCGATGCCCTTTAACAGCTTGCTTGTGGTATCGAATGCAACCTCAGCCTTGCCGTATTCGCTCAGCTCTGCAGCATGTCCAACCTTGCCGCCCAGTGTGTATGCCATCAGCTGACAGCCGTAGCAGATACCCAGAATAGGCACGCCCAGCTCAAACAGGGCAGGGTCAACCTTGGGAGAAGCGTCATCATAAACGCTATTGGGGCCGCCTGTGAAGATGATGCCCTTCGGGTTTTTCGCCTTGATTTCCTCTAAGGATTTCTTCCAAGGCATAATTTCGCAGTATACATGATGTTCTCTGACACGACGGGCAATCAACTGATTATACTGACCGCCGAAGTCCAGAATGAGGATCATTTCTTGATTCATTATATCCCTCCTTTTTTATTGAAAGTTTTATTTTTTTCAGATGGAAAATCACGATAGAAAAAGAATGAGAAAACCGTCGGCAGGGCCGACGGTCCGGACTGTAGACAAAGTTATTTCGATGCTGCGG
>JBNMGO010000278.1:0-2604 GCA_050872285.1 Anaerotignum sp. | reverse complement strand
TTCGTGAAGTCTCCTTTAATCTGAATATCCTTGCCGAATTTCGCCGTCAGAATCCCCGCCAGACCGAGCAGATAACCCGTTGTCGGCGGATCTCCCGTCCCGATGGTTGCCTTCAGGAAGAAATTCCCCGGCAGGATTCCCTTCATCAGCCGCTTTAGCAGCCTGCCGAACGCCTTGAAAATCTGCTTTTTGTCCTCAATGCTCCAAAGCTCCTTCAGGATAGGAGGGATTTTCCCCTTCTTTTCCTCCGCTTCCGCGTTTTCTTCTCTTTCTTCTCCCGTAAAGAAGGCATTGTCCTCGATTTCCTCTGTTTCAGGCTTTGGCGGCTCCTCCGCAATCTCCGAAAGCTTCACGCGCCGCATGGTTTTCGGCTGTTTTTCCGCCATCCTCTGCGGCTTCACCTGCTTTTTCGGCGCAGGCTTTTTTTGTTCCGCCTGCTTCGGTTCCTCTTTTTTCGGTTCCGGTTTCGGCGGCTCTGCCTGTTTCGGCTCCACCGTTTTTTCCGCTGCATGAATTTCTACCGTCTCCGGCTGTTTCTCTTTTTGTTTCTTCTTCTTTTTCTGTTTCTTTGGCTTTTCCTCACCGCCGATGGGCGTAAACCAAAGCACCTTCACTTTCAGCCGACTGCCCCCATCGGGCGTATAGCCGCCATCCGCGCGGATTGCCCCAAAGAGCCACGATACGCCAAAAGAACCGCTGACCGCCGCCTTTTTCTCCCCCTCCAGATGATACTTTATGGGCGAAAGCAGCACCACAAGTACCGTCAGCAGGATGAGAAGCAGCAGCACCAGCAGCAGTATGCCGATTCCCTTTAAAATTCCGAATAAAATCAATTTTATCATAGCAATCCTTTTTTATTTCAGCCTTCTTATTTCAGCCTTTTTCGCAGAACCCCTGCAATCAGCCAGAAGAAAACGCTGACCGCCAGAAACGCCCCTGCAATCCAAAAGGCAGTATCCCGAAAGAAGCCTTCGGGCACAATATTGATTAACAAATCCGTTTTCGGATTCAGATACCAGTCCATGTTATCAAAAAAATCAGATGGAAATAGGTAAAGTATTTCGTAAAATCCGTCGAAATCAGAACCCCAAGCCCAATCAAAGCACAGAGAATTCCACCGATGCCCCATTGCAGCATCCGCAAAAGCACCGTCTGTCTCTTTTTCAGGCACAGAAACGCCGCCGCAAGCACGCCCACGAACACCGCACCTCTGCGCAGCGCAAGCCCCTGCAAAAACAGCTCCCGTACGTCCTGCATGTGGCGTTTTTCCTTGGCATTGAAAAATTCCTTCTGCTCACCGCCAATCACGGTTTCCACGTTCAGGTTTTCCCTGTCCCCCTTCAGATAATCCATCATTTCATCCGTCACGAAAAGCAAATCGGACAGCTTCATATCCACGCGCTCCGTGACCGCATATTTCTGATATTCCTTCGCAAAATAGCCGTCCCCCCGATACAGAATCGTTTCCGTTACCGTAATCAGCACTGCAAACAGCAGGCAGACAGCCACCAGAAGCCCCAGAATATGATAAAATACCTTCTTCAGCATTTTCTATAACATCAGCTCCTTCGGATTGGCAGGATTCCGCCCTTCCTCCTGCGCTTTTTTCGCCATGAAAAGCAGCAAATCCACCGTTTCCTCTCTGCCCATGGCAATGCCTGCAATTTTCGCAGGGCGGTTTTTGTTTCTGGCATGAAACAGCTCATGGGAAGAAAGCAGCTCCAATCGGTTTCTGTCCTCAAAATAGACGATGCAGTATAACCGCAGAACAGGAATGCCGCGGCGCAGACTGTAAACAATGGTTTCCAAATCCGTCACATTGCCGCCGACAAATAAATTTTCTATCAATTCCATAGCCCCACAGCCCCTTTCGTCCCTTTTGAAAAAACACCTCGAAAAATACCTATAGTTTTGTTCAGTATACCATAAATTTCAAAACGGGAACAGGCATTTTCTTCCTTTTCAAAAAAAGAGCCGTTTCTTTACGGCTCTTTCTCCCCTACATTTTCGCCAGTGCTGTTTCCAACTCCTCAAGTTTTTCTATCGGATACATCCGCAAGAGCTCCTTATACTGTGTCGCGCTCAGCCCCGGCGTTTCCGTATAAATCGCAATCTTCCCTGCCACATCCGTCTGTGCAAATTTCAGCTTCAGCTTGATAAAATCATCCTTTTCCATCCTTGTTTCCTCCTTTTTTCTTCTTAAAAATCTCGCTCAGCCCCATCAAAAGCAGAAAGCCGCCGAACAGCTTTTTCAATATCTCCGATTCCAGAGAAACCGCCAGAAATGCCCCTGCCGCCGCTCCTGCCAGACCAAGCAGAGCAAGCGGCTTTGCCGTTTTCAGGTCAAGCGTCCCATTCTTATGGTGCGTAATGAGTGCCACAACCGCCGTCGGGATAAAATAAATCAGATTTACGCCCTGCGCCTGCTGTTGGTTCACCTCTGTCAGAAACAGCAGTGCAGGAATCAGAATCGTACCGCCGCCAATCCCCATGCCGCTGATGATGCCCGAAAAAAATCCAATCGCCGCAACGCCCCACATCATAAAATCAACCTCACCGCCGCCGCAAGCATGAACGCCCCGAAAATGCGGTGCAGCCATACGC
>JBNMGO010000139.1:0-4449 GCA_050872285.1 Anaerotignum sp. | reverse complement strand
TCGATTGGGCTGCCTGCAATCTGGGTGCTGGTGGCGGTGACACTGGGCGGCAGTTTGTTCGGGATTGTCGGGATGCTGGTGTTTATTCCGATTGTTTCGGTGGTGTATACACTGCTGAAGGAAGATGTGAATAAACGGCTAATTGAAAAGGATATAAATATCTCTTAAGTCGAAATCAGGATTTCGACTTGTTTAAACAGAAGAATAAATAGAGGGTTCCGGCGGTAAACCTTGAAACCCTCTATTTTCCTCGGCGAAAATGAATTCCGCCTGCGGATTCCATTCAGGAAACGCTTCGTTTCCCGAACCTTTCCGCTGTATTTAATTTATCGTTTTGCACTCTCTAAGTATGTACAGATAGCTTTGTAATACGCCTGTGCGGCGCGCTTACAGCCTTCCTCCGTGCCGAAATTTTCGACATCGGCGGCATTGGTGATAAAGCACTGCTCCGCCAGAACCGCAGGGCAGCTCATATTTT
Organism: Anaerotignum sp.; assembly: GCA_050872285.1. Classification (GTDB taxonomy): domain Bacteria; phylum Bacillota; class Clostridia; order Lachnospirales; family Anaerotignaceae; genus Anaerotignum_A. The sequence goes on along the minus strand of JBNMGO010000139.1, from coordinate 3,971 downwards.
TGAGCATGCCGAAGGTATCATAGGAATAGACCGTGGTGTCGCTCGAATCGCGCAGCAGCTTATTGCCATTTTCATCATAATAGCCATAGCGGACACCCGCAATGCCCGTGCCGCGCAGATTTGCGCCGATGTTCTGCATTTCCTGCGCCAGACATTCGGCGAAGGCAAGGCTTTTTTCGTGATTTTCATAGCCGGGGGGCGAAGGATAGCACTCAAAGCCATTGGCGCTGCTGCTGTCGCTTGCGTTGCCGTGGACAGAAAGCACCAAATCGGGGTTTTTATGCTGGAATTTATAATTACGCTCGGTGACGGTTGCGCCCTCGCCAGCCTTGCGGGAGAGCACCACGCGGAAACGTCCGTCCTCCTCGAGAAGCGTTTGCAGCTCGGCTACGGTCTGCTCCGTCAGCGCGACCTCCTGTATCACGCCCTCTGCGCCGACATCCTCGCCGCCATGCCCTGCATCGAGGGCAACGGTATAGGGCTTGCCGAAATTATAATAGACCAGAAAGCCGACATAGCCAACCAGAAACAGCACCAGCGCGAGACAGAGCTTGCGCAGCAGTCCGCCCTTTCTTCTTCTTCTGCGTCGGCGGCGCTTCGGCGGTTCATATTCCCTCCAATTTTTCCCCTTCATTGCTTTTCCTTCTTCCGCTAAAAATTAAGTCGAACTCGGGATTTCGACCTGTATTCTTCTATCTTTAGTATAAATGAAATTCGGCGGAAGAACTTAAAGATTTCCTTAAGAAATTCCGTTTAAATTTCAAATTTTTCGTTTTCCTGCGTGATTTCCATAATCGTTTCGCCATAGCCAAGCTGACGCAGCATGGGGCAGACATCAAAGCGTCCCCAGAAGTGCATGGGAAAAAGCTTTTTTGCGCCAACGGTTTTGAGGAAATAATTGACCGCCCAGAAATATTTATCCTGCAGGCGCAAATCCGCAGGGACAAAGGCAACGTCGATTTTCTCGCCTTTAAGCCGATTGATTTCTGTGGTATAGCTTTTTTCGATATCGGCATTGAAGGCATCGGGTTCGCCGTTCCAATGCCACCAGTTCAGGTCGCCTGCGTGGTAGATGGTTTTGCCGTCCGCCTTAACCAAAAACGCCACGCCCTCATCATTGGACCTGAGCGTTTTGATGGAAATGCCGTCAAAATCATAGGCTTGGTGCGGCTCCGCGTAGAGGGTTCTGCCTTCAAAGCCTGCCTCTGTCCGCACATCAAAGGAAAGCACATAGCGGACATTGGGGAGATTTGCCCAGGAAAGAATCCGTCTGTCGTAATGATCCTCATGTGCGTGGGAGACAAAGACAAAAATGGTTTTATCGGGGTATGCGGTGGGGTCGAAATAGGTTTTTCTGCCGCCCTCTGTATAATAATCAAACAAAAGCACCTTTGTTTCGGTTTCAACGGAAAAACCGCTGTGGTGCAGATAGGTTACGTTCATTGCAGTCACTCCTTTATTATGCAATCGTTATATGCCATCCAGTATACCACAGCAAAAAAGGGCGCGCAATGTGCGCGCCCATACGGGTATCGACAAATTTTGCTTAAAGCTTCTTCGACCAGAAGCCTTCTCTGCCCTCGGTGATTACGGTGTTTCCGTTTTCGTCCGTACCGAAGAACAGCGTCACACTCTGCCCGACTCTGCCCTTTTGCAGACGGGAAAGCCATTCCTGTGCGTTCAGCATGGCAGGCGTTTCCCCTGCGCCGCCAACGGTAAAGACTGCATCCGCCGCAACGGGGAAGGTTGTCGTGTAGTCGAGGTTCAGATCGAAATAGCCGTTATTCGTTCTGCCTGTGGTATCCTCGATACGGATTTTTCTGGCAACGGTGACGGTATTCGCATCCTTGGCAGGGGTGATGGTGCAGAACCAGCCATCCGTGGGTGTTTCGTCATACCAGCCATCACAAGCAGGATTTTTCTTCATAAAGGTAATCTTATGCGGATTGAAATCATCATTATAGAGGTGGAAGGTTTCAGGATAGCAGGTATCCTCGTAGATTTTCTGCGCATCGGGCTGTATCTCACAGGTGAAGCGGAAATAGGTATTTGCGTCCTTTTCCTCATAATATTCCTTATAATACACATCATAAACAGACTGCCCTGCCTCCTTCGCACGGCGGATATATCCTGCTTCATCAGGGTCACGGAAGGGATTTCTATGCTGAATATTCAAGCCGAAATCCACCGTTACCTGCTCTCTGCCGTTTGCGAGAGGGGTGCGTGTCACGTTGATGTTATTGAAATTGAAGGCTTCCAATTCATACACATCCCAGCCGCTCTGGCTGATAAAGCCAACCACGCTCTGCGAAAGAAAGTCCCAGATGCCCTCGTCCAAATCCGATTCCGTGCGGGAAACGGTGGGATGCACCTTGCCGTCCTCCCAATAGAGGTTAGAGGTGAGGTAGCTTGCGACAACGGTTTTGCCGTTTTCCTGCCCGAATTTCAGCAGTTCCTTCATGGTGTAATAAGCAGGCTCGCTGTCCTGCATGATATAGGTAATCATGGCTGCATTTTCGCGTTCCTCGATGGTATAGGAATCCACCCATGGACTCGAACCGCCAATCACATAATTCCAATCCTCGCCATCAAGGGCCTTCTGCTCTGCGATGAACTGCGCCTTAGCATCCTTGCCCATCTCGTCATAGCGGATTTTGCCATCCCGGAGGGAAAGAGCTTCTGCCCACTGCTCGGCAATTTTGCGCTGTTCGGCGGTGAGGATACCCTGACCTGTCGCTACGTCCTGCGCGGGTTCTGCTGCTTTGTCGCTCTTGCCATAGCTGATGAAACAGCCGCAGGTCAATGTCAGCACAAGCATGACAGCAACCAGTACCATACCTTTTTTTCGTTTGCTTTGATTCATAATCTCCACCAGCCTTTCCTGCAATGCCTGTTTTCCATCGGTGAAACAGGTTGTCAATGCCGCCTGTCTTTCGATACTGCGTTCCGCCTCCTGCAAAATCATCAGCCCATACGCCTTGCGATATGCCGCATCTCTGCCCTGCACTGCCATGCTGTCGCAGGAAATTTCCAAATCCCGTTCCGCGCGATTTGCCATCAGCCAGACCAGAGGGTTGCACCAATGGATGCTTCTTGCGGCAAGCAGGAGCAGCTTATACCATAAATCCTTCCGCCGCCAATGAATGAGTTCGTGGCGGAAAATCATTTCCATCTCCTGTTCGGTGTAGTTTTCATGGGGCAGATAGATGGTTGTACGAAGCAAACCGACCGCCATGGGACTTTCCAGAACAGGGCAGACCATGAGCCGTGGATGCGTTTCGCCTGCCGTTTCGGCGAAAAATGCTTCCGTTTCGGCGGAAGGGTTCGTTTCCCAACGGCGGAGCAGCTTTTTCATCCGAAAAACGGATACCACTGTCCGCAGGGAGAAAAACAGCACGCCTGCCAGCCAGAGGGCAAAGCCAATCTGCAGGGGATGAAAAGGTTCCGTCTGGGGCTGTGCCGCTTCTTTTGCCGCAGGAATCGTTGTTGTGCTCTCCTTCGGCTGTGCCTGTACCGGATTGAATTTTGCCTGCACCCATTCGCTCGCCTGTTCCTCGGAAATTGCCACATGGATGGGGGCGGTTTCCTGCGGAAGGGTCAGATTCCACGGAATGAGCAGACGCACGGCAAGCACAAGCCAGATGACATAGGATACCTTAGCGGCATACCGCTTAGACAGGCGCGGCAAAAGCCAAAGTGCCGGCAAAATAATCGGAAGCATCCAAAGGCCGACCTTCAAATATTCCAGAAAAATACGCATAGCAGCTCACCCCTCCGTTTCGTCCTCGATAAACGCCTTCAATTCTTCTAAGTCCTCTTTTGTAACCGAATGATTGACATAAAGACAGGCAACCAGATCCCTCAGAGAGCCGCCCGTCCATTTCTGAAAATAGCGGCGGCTGTCCTCCGCGAGATAGTCCTCCTCTGTGACGAGGGGGGTATAATAACGGCTTTTGCCCTGCTTTTCCGTC
>JBNMGO010000135.1:0-4543 GCA_050872285.1 Anaerotignum sp. | reverse complement strand
GATGGTATCTTCCTTGCAATTCTGCCCTTCCCTCCCAGAGAGGAAGCACCCAAGGCGGCGGACGGCACAGTGGAAAAGAGAAAAATGAAGCTGACACCTTCCGCAATCCTTCTGGTTTGTATCGGTTTTACTGCATCCACAACCTTCATGCTGTTCATGAACTGCAACCAGGAGCTGGGCAAGCTTTACGGCATGGCAAACCCTTCCATGATTCAGTCCTTCTATTCCGCAGGCATCATCTGTGCAGTCCTTCTGACAGCGGCACTGATGAAAAAGGGCCTGAAGCCCATTCGCGTACTGGTTATCTATCCCTGCGTTGCGTTCCTGGCACTGCTTCTGATGTATTTCGTACAGATTCCCCAGATTTGTATGATTGGCGGCTTCTTAATCGGCTACTTCGCGGCAGGCGGCGTATTGCAGCTGGCAACCTCTACGGCGAATGAAATGTTCCCCAGAGATAAGGGCAAAATCACAGCCGTTGTTATGATTGCATCCTCCATTGCAAACTATGCAGTGCTGAATGTGGCGAGCCTGCTTTCCAAGGTGGGTGGCGTGCAGGGCCCCAGATATATCCTGCTGTTCAATGCAGTGGTAACGGCAATCGGCATCTGCTTTGCCATCATTCTGAACCTGCGCTTTGAAAAGGACGCACAGTAATTATCTTTTACGAAAGAAAAACTTGCAACAGAAAAGAGGAACCAAATGGAAAAAGAGCTTACCTGCCTGAGAAACATCATTGCGGACTGCGATGAACGCATTACCGCCGCACTGAAAACCAGAATGGAATGTATCGAAGGCATCATTACATACAAAAGAGAAAACGGTCTGCCCGTTTTGCAGCCCGAGCAGGAGAAAAAGCAGCTGGAAAAGGTTGCCACAGAGGTTGCAGGCTCCGTTTTTGAGGAGGAAATCCTGCATATCTTCGAGGGCATCATCGAAAACAGCAAGCGGATTCAGGCAAAAACCCTGTTCGATAAAAATATCCTGCTCATCGGCTTCATGGGCGCAGGCAAAAGCACCGTTTCCGCCAAGCTGAGCGAACTCTTAGCAATGGAAATTATGGAAATGGATGCCCATATTCAGGAAAAAGAGGGCATGAGCATCAAGGAAATCTTCGCAGTCAACGGGGAGGAATACTTCCGCAACTGCGAAAGCAATACCCTCATTGAATTACGCGAGAAAAAGCACATGGTTGTCTCCTGCGGCGGCGGCGTGCCCCTCAGAGAGAAAAACGTGGAGCTGATGAAAAACAGCGGCTATGTGGTCTGGCTGACGGCAACACCCGAGGCTATCTATGAAAGAGTAAAGGACAGCACGGAACGTCCCCTGCTGAATGGCAATATGAACGTGCCATTCATCCGGAACCTTATGGAAAGCCGCAGAGAAAAATACGAAAGAGCGGCGGATATCGTGATTGATACCACCGGCAAGGAAATTGAAGCAATTTGTGAGGAACTGCTGCAAAAGCTTTCCGCACTGAGAAAATAAGAAAGAGAAAAGAAGAAAGATAAGAGAACTACAAAGGAGGAACTATCTCATGTCTAAGAAATATCCCGTTACAGTCAGCTCCTGGACACTGGGCGACCAGTGTACCTTCGAGGAAAGAGTAAAAGCAGCCAAGGAGGCAGGCTTTGAAGGCATCGGTCTGCGTGCGGAAACCTATGTGGACGCACTGAATGAAGGTCTGTTTGATGCAGATATTCTGGCAATTCTCGAAAAATACGATATGAAGGTTACGGAAGTGGAATATATCGTGCAGTGGGCAGAAGACCACCGTTCCTATGAACAGAAATATAAGGAACAGATGTGCTTCCACATGTGCGAGCTGTTCGGCGTGAACCACATCAACTGCGGTCTGATGGAAAACTATTCCGTTGCACATACTGCACAGAAATTGAAAGAACTTTGCCACAGAGCAGGAAAATACACCATCGGTGTAGAACCTATGCCTTACAGCGGTTTGCCCGATGTGAAAAAAGCATGGGCAGTGGTAAAGGAAAGCGGCTGCGAAAATGCAAAGCTGATTCTGGATAGCTGGCATTGGCTGAGAGCAAATCAGCCCGTTGACCTCTCCGTTCTGGAAGGTATCCCTGCCGAAAAAATCGTTTCCGTACAGATTAACGACGTTTATGAAAGACCCTATGCGGCATCCATCCTGAGAGATGAATCCATGCATGACAGACTGGCACCCGGCACAGGCTGCGGCGACACAGCAGCATTCTGCCGTATGCTGAAGGAAAAAGGCATCGAACCCAAGGCATTGGGCGTTGAAGTTATCAGCGACGCAATCCTTGCAAAGGGCGTAGCCGAAGCTGCAAAGTATAACTTTGAAAACACCGTAAAGGTGCTGCAGGCAGGCTGGCCCGAAGCAATGCCCGAAAAATAAAAGGAGGAACCATACATGGTTGTACTGATTGCAAAAAACACCGTAAAGGAAGGCTTACAGCAGGAATTTCTCAAGCTTGCAAAGGAAATGACTGCGAAAACAAGAGAAGAAGCAGGCTGCATCAGCTATGATCTGGCAAGCGACCAAAGCGATGCACAGGTGTTCTACTTTATTGAAAAATACAAGGATGAAAAGGCGGTGGAATTTCATCGGGCAACCGATTATTTCCAGACCTTAGTGCCACAGATTGGCGCGCTGCGTGTGAAGCCCTCTGAGGTCAGCACCTGCACCATTGTGGAATAACAAATAAAAAACGGAAACGAAACACGAAGGAAAAAATAAAAAGAGAGTAAGAAACGGAGGAGAAAACATGAAATTTGAAGCTATGTTCCAGCCCATTCAGATTGGCCCCATGACAGTGGCAAACCGCTTTGTTATGTCTCCCATGGGTAATAACTTCGCAAACACAGACGGCACCATGAGCGAACGCTCCGCATCCTATTACGGCGCAAGAGCAAAAGGCGGCTTTGGTCTGATTACATTTGAAGCAACCGTTGTTTATAAAGAAGCAAAGGGCGGCCCTAGAAAGCCCTGTCTCTATGATGACAGCACAGTCAGCAGCTTTCAGGCAGCCATCGCAGCCTGTCATCAGGCAGGGGCGAAGGTTTCCATCCAGCTGCAGCACGCAGGCCCCGAAGGCAATACAAAAATCACAGGCTACCCTCTGAAGGCAGCAAGTGCCATCCCTGCATCCTGCGGCAGAGAAACCCCTCAGGCGATCACAAAGGAAGAAATCTATCGTCTGATTGAATGTTATGGTGACGCAGCAGTCAGAGCGAAAAAAGCAGGCGCAGATGCCGTAGAAATCCATTGCGCACACGGCTATCTGGTCAGCACCTTCATCTCTGCAAGAACAAATAAACGTGTAGACGAATTTGGCGGATCCTTTGAAAACCGCATGCGTCTGCCGAAACTGATTATCGAAAATATCCGCAAGAAAACAGGTAATTCTCTGGCAATCATCTGCCGTATCAATGCGACAGATGACGTAGAGGGCGGTCAGACGGCACAGGATGCCGCAGCAGTAGCCTCCTATCTGGAAAAGGAATGTGGCGTAGATGGTCTGCACCTTTCCAGAGCTGTACATCTGCATGATGAATGTATGTGGGCACCCAGCCTGATTCATGGCGGCTTCAGCGCAGATTATGTAACAGAAATCAAACGTGCGGTTTCCATCCCCGTTATTACAGTCGGTCGTTATACAGAACCCCAGTTTGCAGAGCTGATGGTTGCAGAGGGCAGAGCAGACCTCGTTGCCTTCGGCAGACAGAGCATCGCAGACCCCGAAATGCCCAATAAGGCAAAGGCTGGCAGACTGGATCTGATGAACCCCTGTATCGGCTGTTTGCAGGGCTGCGTTCCCAATATGTTCAAGGGCGAACCCATCACCTGTCTGGTTAACCCTCTGGCAGGCAGAGAAGCAGACTTCAAGCCTGCGGAAACAAAGAAAAACGTTATGGTTATCGGCGGCGGCCCCGGCGGTCTGTACGCAGCCTTCACCGCAGCACAGAGAGGCCATGCCGTAACACTGTATGAAAAAGGCGACATTCTCGGCGGCAATATGCGTCTGGCTGCATACCCTCCCGGGAAGGGCGATATCACAAATATGGTAAGAAGCTATATCCCAAAATGCGAAGAATATGGCGTAAAAACAGTAATGAATACAGAAGTGACACCTGCGATGGTTGCAGAAGCAAAGCCCGATGCAGTTATTGTTGCAACAGGCTCCAACCCTCTGGTACTGCCGATTCCCGGCATCAATGATACAGGTGTTATCCATGCAGGCGACCTGCTGGACGGCAAGGCATCCGTAGGCAAAAAGGTTCTGGTTGTCGGCGGCGGCATGGTTGGCTGCGAGGTAGCAGACTTCTTAGGCGAACTGGGTCACGAAGTAACCGTAATCGAACTGAGAGATCAGCTTGGTCCCGATGTCATCCCCGAACACCGCAAATTCCTCATGAAGGATTTTGAAACCTATAAAGTACAGGGTGTAACAGGTGCAAAGGTAGCGCAGTTCTTCACCGACGGCGTATCCTATACACTGGCAGACGGCACCGAAGGCAGACTGGAAGGCTTCGACAACGTGGTTCTGGCAAT
>JBNMGO010000064.1:0-6668 GCA_050872285.1 Anaerotignum sp. | reverse complement strand
TTACGGCGGTATGTGCGAAGGCTCTATTTTTGTATCGGATGAAATTTCGGATGCCTTCATTTCTGATAACGGAAATGCGTTGGCAGGCACAAATATCTCTGTTCGCACCGATCAGCAGGTGATTAAAGAGGATGCTGTCTATTCTGCGGATGAAACTCTGCTGAAAAGCGTGATGTCCATCAAATCTGTTTATACGGTGCAGGATACGGTAACCGATATTGCGGAAAACGCTTTTGTATCCGCGCCGAATGTTACAACAATCGTTTTGCCGAATCAGATTGTTACATTGGAGGACGGCTGTTTTGCGGACAGCAAGGTAGATACTGTCCTGTGCAGAACCGAAACACAGGTTAATGCCATCCGACAGCAGCTTAGCGAACAGGGACTGTCCGATGTCATCCGGGCACTGCTTCTGCAAACCAGCAGAGAAGGTGCTTCCTATTATATTGATGGCAGCGAAGCCGTTCTTGTGTCTGCAGAAGAAGGAACAACAGAATTTAAAGGCACCGAAACCGCACAGAATGGTACGAAAGTCGAAATCACTGCAATCGCAGGCAGTGCCTTTGAAAATAACAAAACCATACAATGGGTAACACTGCCCGAAAAAGTGGTAAAAATCGGCTCTCGTGCATTTTATAACTGCGCGGCACTGGAAGGAATTCTGATTGAAACCAAAAATACGATTACCATTGAAAATCAGGCATTTGATGCCTGTCCGACATTGTATTTTGTTGCATCCAATGCGAAAAACGGTGATATGGACGGATATATGGTTGATATCGCAAACAGAGGCCCGAATAATATGGCGTTGACGCAGTTTATTGTGACCAACCGGGTGGAAAAAGGCTATACCATGCAGTGGCAGTATTTCAATAATGCGTATGGGGATACGCTTGCCGTGCAGGATATCGGCAGTACCAGAATGCTGTACGCGCTGGATAAGGGCGGAACCCCCCGTATTGCAGTCCGCTCCGGCAAGACACTGGAGGGTGAAATCAAACTGGCTGATACCATCATAGAAATTTATGTAGAGGCAATGTTCGGAACCGAAGGTGCCTATACATTAAATTGGGATGAACTGTCGTTTTTGCAGTATATCGACAGCTATGCCTTTGCACACAGCGGTCTGGAGGGCTCTGTTGTAACAAATGCAATTCTCTTTGATAAATATTCCTTCAGCAGTACCAATATTACCGAACTCATCTGTATGGATCGTATCAGAGAAGTGGATGAGATGGCTTTCTCCGGCTGTAAGGAGCTTACATTCGTAAACTGGGCTGAGGGCTTTAAATGGGGCGGTACTTTATTTACCAATCTTTTCTACGGATGTGACAAATTAACCTGTGTGGAATTCAAGGGTTCTGATCCTCCGAAGCTTTCCCTGTACAGTCCCGGTCTTGCTTTTGTATTCAATGAGGACTGGACAGAAGAGCAGGAGGCGGAATATATCCATATTATATTGCCGGAAAACGATTACGAATCCGAACGAACCGTTTCCGATTTCGTAAAAGCATGGAGATATTCTCTGCTCGGCTTTATCGGCAGTGATACCGACACAGCATATCAGACAATGTGGGATTATGTCCTCTGGAACGATGTTCCCTTCGGCGAAGTGGAGGATATTTTCGTTGCAGCGGATGAAATTCTGAAGGAAAAGCTGACTGTATCCGAGAATCGTGTTCGTAACATCCTGGGCGTTGCATCGGTAACAGAACCATCCGATTTCTATCCGTTCCGTGTTGATTGGACGGGCAGTATTACTCTGTTGGACGCTCCTTCCGATATTGTCAGTGTATACCTTGGGCCGAATACCTTGGAAATTCCCGAGGATTGGTGTCTGGATTATATTGGCAGAGGCGCATTCTCGCACAGCAAGCATCTGGAAAGTGTAATGTTTGATAACGGCTTTGCAGGCTTTGAGCCTGATGCTTTTAAAGGTGTTGAAAGTGATACCCTGCGGCTGAACTTTTCCGATATCAATCCGCCGGCACTGCTTCTGGATGAGGAAGGAGAACCGTATACCTTCGGGATTGATTTAGATAAGCTGCAGATTTCCATTTTTACAGCAGGGGATGACAGCATTTATATCAACTATATTGAAAAATGGGCATACCCTCTGGCAGGCTATACAGATTACGCATATATGTATGCCGCTTTTGCCGAACGCATGGGTGAGGATGCGACAACAGAAGAAATTCATGCGGAAATGACAAAGATTTTACTGCCGATTGAAAATCAGCTGCGCAGCATCATCTGGTACATGGATATGGATTTCAACTATCATTCTCTGCCGCAGGTAGAGGAACTGAGCTTTACGCTTGGAACGGCTGCGGATTTGCCTGATAGCGGTGATACGGATACAGGCGATACAGATGCAGGCGATACGGATGCAGGCGATACGGATACAGGCGATACAGATAATGGTGACGGCGGCGATACGGATTTGCCTGATAACGGTGATGCAACAGAGGATAACGATAAGAACCATACCGGCGGCTCGGGAGAAAGCGGAGAAGATAATTCTGACAGCAGTACGGAAGAGGATTCCGATGAAACGAAAGGTCAGGAACCCGTAACATTGCCTGACCTGAGCGAGGAACGTCCGGTTATCATCGAAATGCCTTTGGTTCCTGCTGAAACAGAGGACACGCCAAAGGAAGAACCGAAAGAGGAACAGAAGGAAGAACAAACACAGCAGCCCACAGGCGGCGAAGGGGAAAGCACCACAGATGGTGCGGAAGAAGGAGGAACAGAATGATTGTTGAACAATCCAAGCAGATCATTTCTGAGGTCAATAAGGCATTTATCGGCAGAAACGATATTGTGGAAAAGGTTTTGATGACGATTTATGCCGGCGGACATGTATTATTGGAGGACTGCCCCGGTGTCGGTAAAACCACACTGGCGGTTGCGTTTTCCCATGCACTGGGATTGAGCAACAAGCGTATTCAGTTCACACCGGATACCTTGCCGTCTGATATCACAGGCTTTACGGCGTTTAACCGCGAAACGAATAAATTTGAATACAGAGAGGGTGCGGCGAACTGTCAGCTGCTTCTGGCGGACGAAATCAACCGTACCTCTCCCAAGACGCAGTCTGCACTGCTGGAGGTTATGGAGGAGCATACGATTACGGTAGACGGGGAAACCCATGTGCTGCCTGCACCCTTTATCTGCATTGCCACGCAGAATCCGCTTGGCTCCGCAGGGACGCAGCCCCTGCCGCAGTCGCAGATTGACCGTTTTATGGTCTGTCTTTCCATCGGGTATCCGACATTGGAAAACCAGATGAAAATCATCAACGCGCAGCGTTATAATAACCCCATTGCGGATATCCGTACCGTAACAAGCGCACAGAATCTTCTGGAGGTACAGAATTACCTGACCTCTGTACGCATGACGGACAGCGTGCTTGCCTATGCGATTCGCCTTTGCGAGGAGACAAGAAAGCATCCTCTGGTAGAGCTAGGGATTTCTCCGCGCGGGGTTTCCGCTCTGGTAAAAATGGCGCGTGCCAATGCGATTCTTCGCGAACGGAATTATGTCGTTCCCGAGGATGTGCAGAATGTATTTCTGGATGTCTGTGCGCATCGTCTGGCACTGCGTCCGCAGGCAAGAATCGAAGGCATGACGGCGCAGGCAATTCTGTTGGATATTCTGAAAAAAATCAAGCCGACACAGGCGGAGGGGTGATCCGTTATGTGGAAAAATCGGTTAAGCTATGCGCTTTTTGTTCTGGTGCTGCTGGTTTTACTGGTGCTGTTCAGCAAGCCGTTTCTGCTTGCCATGCTGCTGGTGATGCTGGCGGTGGCTGTGGTACTGGGGCTTCTCACATGGTATGATGCCAAAAACATCAGCACGGTTGTCCGCATCCAGAGCGGCGGCAGAGAGGGCAGCAAAACACCCATGACCTTTACCTTTGCTTCAAAAAAACGGCTTCTGGCGGCACACAGCATATTGGTCGAAATTGAAGTATACAACGATATGTTCCGCGAGACAGAGCAGAAGCACATGCTGTTTGCGCTTTCGGATGCGGAAAATGAATATACAATTCCTGTACCGCTGGTCTGGTGCGGCAAGGTTACCTTTCGCTGTACCGCGGTGCATATTCAGGATATGTTCGGGCTGTTTCGCATGCAGGCGGCACCGTTTCAGGAAATCTGCACGGTGGCATATCCGCGCCTGCTGCAGCTCAGTACGGAGCTTTCCGACACCACCATCGGCACAACGCGAAACGATGGGTTGATGCAGAACAGAAAGGGCAGCGACCCGAGCGAAATGTTTGATATTCGAGAATATGTTCCCGGGGATGATGTGCGTACAATTCATTGGAAGCTTTCCGGCAAGACGGATCAGCTGATTGTGCGCCAGCCGAGCGACCCTTCGCATTACAATATCGCACTCCTGCCTGACTTCGGACGGATGTATCAGGGAAAGCCTGTTTCACAGGCGGAGCTGAATGGCGCGGTTGCGCTCAGTGCAGCGATTGCGGAGCAGCTGATTCTGCGCGGTGTGCCGTTCTGTACGGTGCTGCCTGAGAAGGATGGCGTAAAGCTGTATGAAATACGCAGTGCATACGATTTTCATGCCTTACTGCCGCAGTGGCTCAGCTTTCCTGTGCAGGAAAACGCAGGCGCAGGGCTGCAGTATTTTATGATGGAGCATCTGGATCAGCAGTTTACCCGACTGTTGATTTTCTCTGCCGGCAAATATGAGCAGGATCTGAATGAACTGGATCACCGCATCGGCGTATTGGTGCTGCATATCTCCGAAGAGGTTACGGATGTGCGGATAGAGAGAAACGGCTCCTGTGAGATTATGGAATTTCCGACAACGCAGGCGGCGAATGAGGTATATCGCGTGGTATGCTGACCACGCATTGAATGGAGAAAAGAATGAAACAATCTGAGATTCTGCGGTATCAGCCCGCTGAAAAAACAAATCCATATCTGGCTGTGGCGTGGACACTGCTTCTGGCGGTTCTGCTGTCTGGCGGTGCGCTTCTTGCGATGGAACATCTCTGGACAGAAGAAATACCTTCCCTGACGTGGGTGTTTGCCATCGGCACGTTGACGGCAGTCTTCTGCGCGGCAGGAAAATGCAATCGGCGGCTGTCCCTTGCATGGGTAATACCGCTGCTTCTGGTGCTCATCACAACAGGCTTTCGGGGCTATTTTTCCGGCGGCATGGCATGGGTAAACGATATGATTATGCACTGGAACGACCTGCACGAGGGCGGTCTGGCGTTGTTTTCCTGTCATGCCTCTTTCGCGGACAGACAGGCGTTTGCATCCCTTATGGCATTTCTCATGGGGCTTTTTGCATGGCAGATTGCCGCAGGGCGGAGAATGTACCTCGGCAGTGTGTTCTGCCTGTTCTGGCTGATTCTCTCTCTTGTGGGCGGCGGCTTTTTTCCGCCTGCCTTTGTGCTGCTTCTGACAGGCATATTCGGAATGAAGCTTTCCGATCACGCACTGCGGATTACCGGACGCGGCGTGGTCTGGTGCGGCAGCATTGCGGCGGTGCTGTGTCTTTGCGCCGTCTTTTTATCGAATACAGATCTGGCATCTATGGATGCACTGCGTAAGGATATTGTGCAGGATGTGCATGATATTCGCTATGGCGCAGATGTTCTGCCAGAGGGCAAGCTGACCTATGCCAACCGTCTGCATGAAAGCGATGCGGACATGCTGCGGATACAGGTGGAACAGCAGAAAATGCTGTATCTGCGCGGCTATGTCGGCGGAAAATATGAAAATGGTGTCTGGACACCCTTGCCCGATTCCGCTTACGGCGGCGAAAATATCGGCATGCTGGAATGGCTGGAAAAGCAGGGCTTTGACCCCTTTACGCAGGTATCGGAATATTACCGCCTTTCCGACAGCGGACAGAAGCCCGAAAGCAATCAAGTGCGTATTACCATAAACAACGCATCCCGAGACAGTGTTTATGCGCCTGCATCCCTGAAGGAGCTGACAGACGGGAGGGCAAAGACGCAGAAAGACAGCACCCTGCGCGGACGCGGCTTTTTCGGTCTGCAAAAATATACGCTGACAGAGGTTTCCGGCTCCAGACCGTCTGAATTGATGGTTGCGGAAAGCTGGGTTAATGCACCGGAGAACGAGGAACAGGCGCGCTATGCTGCGGCAGAAGCGGTGTATCGTAAATTTGTGTATGAAAATTATACGGCAGTGGACGAAAACCTACTCCCCCTGATGAATCGTCTCTTCCGAGAGGGGGAAACGGAAAACGATGGGATTTACAGCACGGTGAATCATATCCGCGAGGTGCTCAAAACGCAGGTTAGCTATACAGAATCCGTGCCAATTCCGCATAATGAGGAAGACCCGATTCGCTATTTCCTGACGTATTCCCATAAGGGGAATGCGGTGCTTTATGCGGCAACGGCGGTGCAGGCTCTGCGTGCATACGGGATTCCTGCGCGGTATGCGGAGGGGTATTATCTGCCTGTTTCCAAAACAGAGGAGGATATGTCCGAGGCGGTTCCGCTGACGGGCGAAAACGCACACGCATGGGCGGAGGTTTATTTTGACGGGATTGGCTGGCTGCCGATTGACGTAACGCCCGGATATTATTTTGACGCGGTGGCATTGCAGCAGATGGTCGGTCTGCCGGATACGGTACGCAAAACCGCGGCACTGGATGAT
>JBNMGO010000192.1:0-3620 GCA_050872285.1 Anaerotignum sp. | reverse complement strand
GAGGACAGCCATCTGGGCGACTTCATCCCCGATGATGATATCCCTGCACCTGCCGAAGCCGCAGCATTTACGCTGCTCAAGGAACAGCTGATGGAGGTTCTGGATACCCTGACGGAAAGAGAAGAAAAGGTACTGCGTCTGCGTTTTGGTCTGGATGACGGCAGAGCAAGAACACTGGAGGAGGTTGGTAAGGAATTTAACGTTACCAGAGAACGTATCCGCCAGATTGAAGCAAAGGCACTGCGTAAGCTGCGCCATCCCAGCAGAAGCAAAAAGCTGAAGGATTATCTTGAATAAGAGAATTTGAACAAAAGAGGGCGAACAAATAGAGATATTTGCTGCGCCCTTTTTTTGAAAACGAGGAGTCGGAAACATGGAACTATCAAAACGCTTGGAGATGGTCGCGAGTCTGGTGACGCAGGAAAGAATTGCGGATATCGGCACAGACCATGGCTATGTCCCTATTTATTTATACAAACAGGGCAGAATCAAAAAGGCGTATGCCTGCGATGTGCGCAAGGGTCCACTGGAAAAATGCAGAAAAAATATTGCGCTTTACGGTGCGGAGGATGTGATTGAAACGCGTCTGGGCAGCGGCTTAACGCCCCTGCGCCCCGGTGAAGCGGAAACGGCAATTATGGCAGGCATGGGCGGCATGCTGATTGTACATATTTTGCAGGACAGTCCCGAGGTAGCGGACAGCCTTAAAGAGCTGGTGCTTTCGCCGCAAAGGGATTTCGGAGAGGTGCGGAAATATCTGCATAAAATCGGTTTTGCCATCCGCGAGGAGCATACAGTAAAAGAGGAGAATAAACCGTATGTGCTGATGCGGGCGAAAAAGCAGAGGAGCATTACGACAGGGAGATTGAGTATCTCTACGGCAAAAAGCTGTTGGAGAAAAAAGACCCCATTTTAAAAGAGGTGCTTCTGCACGAAGAAGGAAAATACAGCCGTCTGCTTGAAAATCTCAAAAAGAACCCGACGGAAAACGCACAGAAGCGTCTGCCCGAGGTGGAGAAGAAACTGGCTTTGATGAGGGAGGCATTGGAATGTCTGTAAAATCGGTAAAGGTAAAAGATATCATGGGCGTGATGGAAAAAATCGCCCCGCAGAAACTGGCGGAAAACTGGGATAAACCCGGGCTTGCCATCGGTGACCCCGAGAGGGAGGTCAGAAAAATTCTGGTCGCACTGGATGTAATTGACCCCGTTGTGGAGGAAGCAAAGCGCATCGGTGCGGATCTGATTGTGACGCATCACCCCATGCTGTTGTTCCGCAAAATTGAGAGCATTACGGCGGATACTCTTCTGGGAAAACGCATTTTCAATCTGATTCAGAATAACATTGCCGCTTTTTCCGCGCATACGAATCTGGATGTTGCCGCAGGCGGCACGAATGATGTTCTGGCGGAGCTGGCAGGATTGGAGCAGATTGAAATTTTGGAAGAAACTTGGGCAGAAAGCTTGAAAAAAATCGTGGTTTATGTCCCTGTCGGGCATGAACAGGCAGTGCGCGATGCCATGTGCGGCGCAGGCGCAGGGCATATCGGTGCCTATTCCCATTGTACCTTCGGCGCGGCAGGCAAGGGAACCTTCCTTCCTTTGGAGGGAACGAACCCCTTCTTAGGCGAGCAGGGGAAACTGGAAACGGCGGATGAAATCCGTCTGGAAACGATTGTCCCTGCGGAGAGGGTACACGCCGTTGTGCAGGCGATGCTTGCGGCACACCCTTACGAAGAAGCGGCGTATGATATTTATCCTGTTGAGCAGATAGGTAAAAAAGAGGGCATTGGGCGCATCGGCGAACTGCAGCAGGCAATCCCCTTCAGGGATTTTGCAGAGCAGTTGAAGGAAAAGCTTGGTCTGGATGCCATTCGTCTGGTGGGGGATGGCGAAAAGCCCGTCAAGCGCGTTGGTCTTTGTACAGGCGCAGGCGTGGAATTTGTTTCGCTTGCGGCGGCGAAGGGCTGTGATGCCTATCTGACGGCGGATATCAAATATCACGAAGCACAGAAGGCAGTTGAACTCGGCATTGCTGTTGCCGATGTGACGCATTACGCAAGCGAGGTGCTGATTGTGCCTGTTCTGCAAAGAAAATTGCAGGCGGCGGCAAAGGAAAATGGTTGGAATATCGAGGTTGTCTGCTCCGCAGTGGACGGGCAGACCTTCTGGACGATAAAGTAAGGAGGGAACGTAAGTGGAAACAAGAAAAGTAAACGTAATGGGGAAGGAAATGCAGATTCCGCAGGGCATGACCTTCGGGGAGCTGGCAAAGGAATTTGAAGGAGAGGTTTTCGGTAAAATTCTGGTGGCAAAGCAGGGAAACGCTCTGCGCGAATTGATTTGTCCCATCCGCACCGATGAGGATATTACCTTTCTGGATTTTCGGGATAAGGAAGGCGTGCGCGTCTATGAAAGAGGGATTTCCCTGCTGTTGGTGAAGGCAGTGCGCGATGTGCTGGGGGCGGATGCAGAGGTGGAAATCGAACATTCCCTGCGCGGCAATCTTTACTGCGAACTGCGTAACCCCCATCAGGTTCCTGATGCGGCACTGCTTGCGAAAATCGAAACCCGTATGAAGGAATATGTTGCGGCGGATACGCCCATCGTGAAGCATGTCTGCCCCAGAGATGTGGCAATTTCCATCGTGAAGGAGCAGGGCTTGCAGGATAAGGTGGAGCTGTTCCGCTATCGCACCGCGTCCAATATCAATCTCTATGAACTGGATGGCTTCTATGATTATTTCTTCGGCTATATGCCGTATTCCGTCGGCGCGTTGGAATGGTTCGCGCTGATGCCATTTGAAACAGGCTTTCTGGTGCGTTTCCCTGACCCCACCAAGAGCGGACAGCTTCTGCCTGAGGAACAGCCCAGAAAAATCAGCAAGGTCTTTCTGGAGCAGATGCATTGGTGCCAGCTGATGCAGGTACGCAATGTGGCAGAGCTGAACCATACGATTATCGAGGGGAAATTCGGCGACCTCATTCGCGTCAATGAAGCTTTGCACGAAAAGAAAATTGCGGAAATTGCAGACCAGATTCATCAGCGGATGGATAAGGTCCGCGTGGTGCTGATTGCAGGCCCTTCCTCCTCTGGTAAAACCTCCTTTGCAAATCGCCTGTGTATTCAGCTGCGCGCATTGGGCGTGAAGCCGCATAAGGTTTCTCTGGATGACTATTTCCTCAATCGGGAGGATACCCCTCTGGATGAGCATGGCAAGAAAAACTTCGAGCGTATGGAAGCGTTGGATTTGAAACAGCTCAATCAGGATCTGAAGCAGATTATCGCAGGGGAAGAGGTAGAGCTTCCTTATTATAACTTTGTGACAGGCAAACGCGAGCATAGCGGTGATTTCGTGCAGCTGGGCGAGGGCGAAATTCTGGTGATGGAGGGCATCCATGGCTGGAATGACCGCCTGACCCCCGAAATTCCTGCGGAGTGCAAATTCAAGATTTTCATTAGTGCTATCACACAGCTGAACGTGGATGACCATAACCGCATTTCCACCTCCGACAGCAGACTCATCCGCCGTATGGTGCGTGATGTCCAGTTCCGCGGCAGAAGTGCCAGAACGACCATTGCTTCCTGGGATGAGGTGCGTCAGGGCGAGGAGGATAATAT
>JBNMGO010000401.1:0-1635 GCA_050872285.1 Anaerotignum sp. | reverse complement strand
TACATACCGATGTTTTTTGGCGGCTACATGGTGCTTGGCTTGGGCATCGTGCTTTTGATTCTGAACAAGGAAACGGCGCCAGAAACAAAGCTGATGTGGACGGTTATCACGATGCTGTTACCCTTGGTTGGTGCGGCGTTATATGTATATGTGGAGACGCAGCCCGGATATCGGCTGCTGGCGAAACGTCTGGATGATATTTATAAGCAGACAGAGGCGTTTGTGCAGCAGGATGAGGCGGTTCTGGATGCCTTGGAGCAGGCGGATATCGGGACGGCGCAGCTGGCGAGATATGTACACAAAAACGGAAATTTTGCGACCTATCAGAATACGGAGGTGAAGTTTTTTCCGCTTGGCGAGGACAAATTTGCAGCAATGCTGACAGAGCTGGAGCAGGCGGAGCATTTCATTTTCATGGAATATTTTATTCTGAAGGAAGGCTATATGTGGGAGAAGATTCTGGAGATTCTGGAACGAAAGGCAAAGGCAGGCGTTGAGGTGCGTGTGATGTATGACGGAACCTGCGCGATGTTTGATTTGCCGTATCGTTATCCCGAGGAACTCAAGGCGAAGGGCATCCAATGCAAGATGTTTGCGCCGATTCGCCCGATTCTTTCCACGCATTACAACAACCGCGACCACAGAAAAATTCTCGTGATTGACGGGAAGGTTGGCTTCACGGGCGGCGTGAATATTGGGGATGAATATATCAACCGTGTGGAGAAATATGGGCATTGGAAGGACACCGCGGTGATGCTCAGGGGCGACGCTGTGCAGGGGCTGACGATGATGTTTTTGCAGATGTGGAACGTGACGGAGAAGGAACCGGAATACGGGAAATATTTGCAGAAAGAGGAAAAAAGCCCACAGGCGAAGGGCTTTGTATTGCCCTACGGGGACAGCCCGTTTGACGATGAACTGGTCGGCGAAACGGTTTATATGGATATTCTGAACCGCGCGAAGCAATATGTGCATATCATGACACCGTATCTGATTATCGACCAGAGCATGATTGCCGCGCTGACCTATGCGGCAAAGCGTGGGGTGGATGTGAAGCTGATTCTGCCGCATATCCCCGATAAGAAATTTGCGTTTGCGCTGGCGAAAAGCCATTATAAGGAGCTGCTCAAGGCAGGCGTGCGGATTTATGAATATACGCCCGGATTTGTGCATGCGAAGGTATTCACGAGCGATGACGAGAAGGCGGTCGTTGGGACAATCAATCTGGATTACCGCAGCCTGTATCTGCATTTTGAATGTGCGGCGTTTTTATATCAGGTGGAGGAAATTGCGGAAATTGAGAAAGATTTTCAAAAGACATTGGGGAAATGTCAGGAGATTACCTTGGAAAACCGCAAAAAAGGCACGTTTTTCCTGCGGTTGGAGGGTTGGCTGTTGAAATGGCTGGCACCGCTGATGTAAAAATGAAAAAAAGAAAACACAGATAGACCTTGCATTTTATGGAAAATTGTGCTAAATTAAATACATTATTTTATGTACAAAGAAAAGTACAAAGCATACAGAAGATAACTATTTTACAAAAGAGGAAATTTTTATGAGAGCAAAATTCGTATCTGACAATCTGAACGTCCTTCTCGGCGGCGTCCTGCTTCTGGTTCTGGCAGTGACAGCGGT
>JBNMGO010000028.1:0-9109 GCA_050872285.1 Anaerotignum sp. | reverse complement strand
TGCAGATTGAGGATGCAAAGCTGACCCCCACCGTGGACGAGGACGGCGAAGCAAGACAGCTTGCGGTCGATGTTGCCATCAGCGCCGCTTTGCAGGGCAGAGAAACCGTTGAGCAGGAAATTTTGCAGGATGCCTATGCTCCGACAGGAACGGTCACACTCGAAAAGGAAACCATCACTTACCCCGTCACCGTCGGCAGTGGGAAAAACCAATTCGCCCTGAAGGAACGGATTCACTTGGAGGACGGTGAAAAACCCATGCTCCGCGCGGAGGAGGTCTGGGGTGAGGTGCGCCTTTCCGAAGCACGCACCGCTGCCGATGCCGTAGAAGCCGACGGCGTTCTGACTGTCAGCCTGCTGTATCATTGCGAGGATGACGCAACGCCGCTCTGTATGCTGGAGCGAGGGATTCCCTTCGGGCAGATGATGGAGCTGCGCGGCGTTGCGGAAGGCGATACTGCCACAGTGGATTTGCGTCTGGATGATCTGGATTTTCAGATGCTTTCCGAGCAGGAGGGAGAGCTGCGCGCGACCGTCACCATGGAAGCCCTTGTCACACGGGACGAAACGGCGGAAATCGTGAAGGATATCACGCTCGAGGAAGAAACTGCTCCCATCCCCATGGCAGGCGCAGTGATTTACATGGTACAGCCGGGGGATACGCTCTGGAAGATTGCCAAACGCTACCGCACAACGGTGGATGATATTCTGGCGGTCAATGAAATCGAAAATCCCGACCTCATCTATCCCGGGCAGAAGCTGCTCATTATCAAACAGATTCATTAAAAAAAACGGGCTTGTTGTCTGTATTTTGCAGACAGCACGCCTTTTTTCTTGCAGGAAAACACCCTTTTGCCTTATGGTATAAAAAAAATATTTTTTCAGAAATGAAACCTTTTTCGACTTTTCGGGATATATAAGAGTGTAAGGCGCTTTACAAATCCTTTTACACTTACAAAAGAAAGTAGGTTTGAAATGGCAGAGGAAGAAAAGCTGCTCATGCGGCTCAAAAATAGAAAAAGAAATGCAATCGACGAAGCAATCGAGGTCTATACCCCCTATCTCAGCACGGTTCTTTATAATATGCTCGGGAACCGACTGCCAAAGGAGGATATCGAGGAAATCCTGTCAGACGTATTTGTAACGCTCTGGAAGAACGCAGATACCATTGATTTGGAAAAGGGTACGCTGCGTGCCTACCTCGCCGCGGTTGCCCGAAACTTCGCATTAAAAAAATTAAATAAGCAGAGAGACTACACCAGCCTTGACGAAATTGAGCTTCCCGATGAAGCCCCAATTCCGGAGGAGAACACGGCAGAGAGTGTTGTCTGGGATGCCGTTATGAGCTTAGGGGAACCGGATAACGAAATCTTTGTGCGGTATTATAAATTCGGCGAAAAAATCCGAGAAATCGCAAAGGCGACCGGCGTAAACCCATCTACCGTAAAAACCAAACTTTCCAGAGGAAAACGAAAACTGAAAGAAATTTTATTACATGCGGAGGGACTGTTATGAAGCAAAAAAACGACTTGTTTGAAGAATTAAATATCAATCCAAAGAACAGGGATGTTTGCAGTCCGTTTGAAGTGGATATACAGGCAATCAAACGGAACGTCAACCAGACACTCGATTCCGCATATACAGAAAGGAAGACTGTCATTATGAAATCCAAAAAGAAAACAGCATGTATCGCCCTTGTCGCAACACTGGCGCTGAGTGTGACGGCGTTTGCCGCAAACGGACTGGTATCCAACTGGTTCAGTTCTTCTTCCTCCTTCGCGGATTATAAAACCCTTCCGACGGCACAGCAGGTGAAGAAGGATATCGGCTATACCCCCATTCTGATTGACAGCTTTGCAAACGGCTATATCTTCAAAGACGGGAACATCATCAGCAATAATCTGACGGATGAAGACGGCAATTCCATCGAAAAATTCAAATCCGTTTCCTTTGACTACGAAAAGGACGGCGACATCGTTATCTTTGCACAGGATAAATACAATTCTCAGGCGGAATTGCAGGGCAGCGTCGCAAAAACAGTCGGGGATACCGATATTTACTACTACAGCTACACAAATAAGGTGGTTCCTGCGGATTATGAGCTGACGGACGCAGATAAAGCTGCCGAAGCAAACGGCGATCTGGTATTCAGCTACGGCTCCGCGGAAGTGGAGATGAACGAGATACAGAGTGCTACCTTCGTAAAGGACGGCATGCAGTATCAGTTATTGCAGATTAACGGCAAGCTGAGCGGAGATGACCTTGTAAAAATGGCGGAAGAACTTGTAGATTAAGTCGAAAACAGGGCTTGTACAGAAAGAAGCGGTGAAACAGAGGGATTGTTTCACCGCTTCTTTTATTCTGAAAAGGAGGACTTTTTCTTTTTTCCACTTAGTTCCGCAAACATCGCGCCGCCCAGAATCATTGCTGCACCCAGAAACCGCGTCACACTCATGCCTTCTCGCAATAACACCGCCGAAAGCACCACCGCCGAAAACGGCTCTAAGTACCCCAGAACGGCAACACTCTGCACAGGCAACCGCCCGATAGAGGAAAAATAAAGATAGCACCCCACGCCCGTATTCACAACGCCGAGCAGCAGCACAAACCGCCATGCGCCTGTCGGAATCGAAAACAGCAGACCTTCTCGGAAAAACAGGAAAACCACAACCGTCAGCGTGCTGAACAACAGCTGATACAGAGCATTTTCCATCCCGACAATATGCGTCACCTTTTTATTCGCAATCACAAGCACGGCATACATCACCGCCGACATGCCGCCGCAGAACAGCCCCCAGAGGGTTTTTCCCTCCTGCGCCGCCTGCCCATTGATGAGGAATACGCCAATCAGCACCGTCAGAAAGCCTAAGCATTTTCGCAGCGTCAGCTTCTCCCGAAAGAAAATCGGTGCCAGTGCCATTACGATAACAGGGCCGCAGTAATTCAAAAGAGATGCCGCGCCCACGCCAATCTGCTGATACGCCTCATATAAAAACAGCCAGTTCGCGCCCATTGCCGCCCCTGAAACTGCCAGAAAGCATAAATCTCTCGCATGCCCCTTGGCGTTTCGCTTCTGCTTTGTCCCTAAAAACAGCAGAAGCAGTGCCAGACTGCCGATGACACAGCGCAGATATACGATTTTATAGCTGTCAAGCGCAATGCCGCTTGCCACAATGCCGTTCGAGCCGAATAACAGCAGCCCTGCGATATAATTCCGATAAGCCTTTCTTTCCTGCGGCACAGCCGATTCCCCCTTGCAAAATGCTTTTCTTCCAGTATACTATAAGAAAAAGCAACGAAAAAGCGCATGATTTTCATAATTTACATGAGAAATTCGCATAGAAAAGAGGGATACTTCTTGGATATCCAAAAATACGAAGCATTTTTAAAAACCATAGAGCTTGGCAGTATCACCAAAGCCGCGGAGGCTTTGCGCTATTCGCAGTCTGGCATCAGCCGCATGATTCAGGAGGTGGAAAAGGAGCTGTCCCTGCCCCTTCTGGAACGGGGGCGCGGCGGTGTGCGCCTGACCGCCGAAGGCACGAAGCTTCTGCCGCAGATCAAGGCACTCTGCAACGCGCATCAGTCTCTTTTGCAGCAGGCAGGCGCACTAAAGGGACTGGATGCGGGGCTGATTCGCATCGGCACCTTTTCCAGCGTTGCGACGCATTGGCTCCCGAATATCATCAAGGAATTTCAGAAGGATTATCCCAATATTGAATACGAATTTCTTCTGGGGGATTATCGCGAAATTGAAGCATGGATTCGCGAAGGGCGCGTGGACTGTGGCTTTCTCTGCCTGCCCGTGCAGCCTGATTTAGATACCATTTTTCTGGAACGGGATGCTTTTCTTGCCATCCTTCCTGCGGCACACCCCTTGGCGCAGGCGGAGCGCATCCCCCTTGCCGTCCTCTGCCAGGAGCCGTTTCTGATGCTCGAGAAGGATAAAAACCCCGAAACTGCCGATTTTTTCCGCAGGGAAGGGCTTTCGCCAAACGTCCGCTTCACTGCTTGGGATGATTATGCCATTCTTTCCATTGTAGAAAGCGGTCTGGGGGTCAGCCTTCTGCCCCGTCTGATTTTAAAACGGATTCCCTATCATATCGCGGCAAGGGAAACCGTCCCTTCCTTCCATCGGGATATCGTGCTTGCCCTGCGCGACAGGAAAGCCGCGCCGCCTGCCGTCCGGCGGTTTCTGGAATATCTCCCTTATCGTTAAAAGTTTTTTCCCATACAAAAAAGCATTGTCAGAGCGTTCTTCCGACAATACTTTTTTATTTTATGTTTACTGAATTTTTCCAAGCGGGAACAGACGGAAAAATACCTTTCCCTTCAAGTCCTCGCAGGGAATTGCGCCCATATTGCGGCTGTCAAAGCTTTCGCCGCGGTTATCCCCCATCACAAAAACCGTTCCTTTCGGCACGGTCATATCCACCAGACCGTCCGTTCTGCCGTGGACATATTTCTCCTGCAGTCTTTCTCCGTTCACCTCCACGCCGCCATCCGCCAGAATCCGGATGTGGTCGCCCTCCGTGGCAATGATGCGTTTTACGACCGTTTTCCCCCCATCCGCATCATAATAATGGAACATCACAATATCGCCCGTTTCATATTTTTCCTGCATGGTCGCAAAGCGGCTCATCAGCACGATTTCCCCGTCCTTCATGGTGGATTCCATGGAACTGCCCGAAATCCGCATCGGCCAGCAGAAGAAAAACAGAATCACAATAATCACAGCCGCCTGCAGGATGGCTTTTCCCCATTCTTGTAAATGCACGTTCATTCCTTCACAACCTTCGGCGGCGAAGCTGTTTTATGTAACCCCTGCCAGAGGGCAGGGAAACGATTGGGGTTTCCCCCAGATTGAAACAAATTCGCCAAAATTCTCTATATTAGTATAAAAGATTCAGCCGAAAGACGCAAGGGACTTTCCGATGGAAAATTACGGTTATGGCTCGCTCGGTTCAATTCTTTTTCGCAGAACGCCAAGCAGGAGCATCCCGACCAGCGCGCCCACAATGACCGATGCCAGAAAGCCGAAGGGATGGCTGATAACAGGCAGAACGAAAATGCCGCCATGCGGTGCGCGCAGCCCACAGCCGAAAAACATGCTCAGTCCCCCTGCCACCGCAGAGCCGACAATGCAGGACGGCAGAACGCGCAGAGGATCCGCCGCCGCAAAGGGAATCGCGCCCTCCGTAATAAAGCACGCCCCCATAATCAGATTTGCCACACCGGACTGCCGTTCCTTTTCGCTGAATTTATTCCGAAAGGCGAAAACTGCCAGTGCCAATGCCAACGGCGGCACCATACCACCTGCCATAACCGCCGCCATAATCTGAAATTCATCACTCGCAAGTGATGCCGTACCGAATACATACGCCGCCTTATTGATGGGGCCGCCCATATCCACGCTCATCATGCCGCCCAGAATGACCCCGAGCAGGACACGGCTGCCTGTGCCAAGCCGCGCCAGAAGTCCGTAAAGTGCTTCATTCAGCCATGCCACAGGCGGATTGATAATCAGCTGAATCAATACCCCCATCAAGAGAATCCCAAAAACGGGATAAAGCAGAATCGGCTTGATGCCCTCCAGAGAACGCGGCAGCTTATCAAAGAGCTTTTTCAGCAACAGAAGCAGATATCCTGCAGCAAAGCCTGCCAGAAGCGCCCCCAGAAAGCCACTGCCGCCCTCCTTCGCCAGAAAGCCGCCCACAAAGCCGGGCGCAAGCGCAGGACGGTCTGCAATACTCATCGCAATATAGCCTGCCAAAATGGGGAGCATAAAGCCAAACGCCGCATCCCCGATTGCCTTGAAAAAGGCTGCCCTTGGCAGGTTGGAGCCGAAATTGGCAGGGTTCAGGCTGTAATCATCCAGAAGGAAAGCAACCGCAATCAGAATACCGCCGCCGATGACAAACGGGAGCATGTGCGAAACGCCGTTCATCAAATCGCGATAGACCTTTTTCCCCTTGCCGCGGATTTCCTCTCTGCCGTCCGCCATTTCCACATCCTTGCCCTCGCCGTAAACGGGTGCTTCGCCCTGCACGATTTTTCCAAGCAGAACCTCCGGCTTGCGAATCCCGTCCGCAACAGGAACCTGCAGCACCTTTTTCCCGTAAAACCGCTGCATCTCCACGTTTTTATCCGCCGCAACAATAATCCCCTTTGCCGCTTGAATTTCCTCCGCCGTCAGCACGTTTTTTGCGCCGCCGCTCCCGTTGGTCTCCACCTTGATGGTAATGCCCATCTCGCGCGCCTTGTTTTCCAGGCTTTCCGCCGCCATGAAGGTGTGTGCAATCCCCGTTGGGCAGGCTGTCACCGCCAGAACGTCATAGTCATATTTCTGTTCTTCCTGCGGTTTTGCAAAGCGCTTTTCTTCTTCCGCGCTTAAAATACGCAGAAATTCCGCCGCATCCTTTGCCGTAATCAATTTCCTGCGGAAATCTTCGTCCATCAGCATGGCGGCTAAACGTTCCAGAACCTCCAGATGCAGCTCTGCCCCCTCCGCAGGCACCGCAATCATAAATAATAAATGCACCGGCGCACCGTCCGCGCTCGCGAAATCCACGCCCTGCGGCACAACCATTGCCGCCAATGCCGCCCGTTTCACCGCACCGCTTTTCCCATGCGGAATGGCAATGCCCTCGCCGATGCCCGTGGTCGAAAGGCTTTCCCTCTCCAGAATCGCCTCCTTGAATTTCTTTTTCTCCTTCAGACTGCCGCTTTTTGCCAGCAGCTCTACCATCTGCCCGATGGCATCCGCCTTATCCTGCGGCTTTCTGCCAAGGGCAATGCTTTCTTTCTGCAACAATTCCGAAATTCTCATCGAAAATACATCCTTTCTTAACATTCTTCACGAATGATATTGATGGTTTCGTCATATAATCTCCGAATTTCTTCCCCCGTTGCCAAGGTTTCGCAGAATGCACTGGCACTGCCTGCCGCAACGCCCCATTGCAGTGCCTCGCGGTAGCTGCCCGTTTTCAGCCATCCTGCCACAAAGCCGCCCACCATGGAGTCCCCCGCCCCAACGGCATTGACCAGCTTTCCTCTCGGTGCTTCGCCGAATAAAATCTCTCCGTCTGCCGTCAGAAGGATTGCCCCCTCCGCCGCCAGAGAAATCAGCACATTTTTCGCCCCCATCTCCTGTAAGCGTTTCCCCTGCGCGATGATTTCCTCGCGCGTGAATAAACGGCTTTCCGCCAGCTCCTCCAATTCCTGATGGTTGGGCTTAATCAGAAACGGCTCATACCGCAGGGTTTTCAGCAAAGCCTCCCCTGTCGCATCCACCACCGTATCAATCCCGCGCCCCTTCAGTAAATCAAGAATTCTCTCATAAAAATCACGCGGCAGAGAAAGCGGCACACTGCCTGAAATAATCAGAATATCCCCCTTCTGCAGGGCATTTATCTTTTCAAAAAGTGCCTGCACCGCCGCCTGATCCACCGCAGGCCCACTGCCGTTAGTCTCGCTGCCTTCCTGCCCCTTCAGCTTCACGTTAATGCGGCTGAAGCCCTTTTCCAGGCGGACAAAATCCGTCCGACAGCCGCGCCGCTGTAAATCCGCCTCAATAAAATCACCCGTAAAGCCTGCCAGAAACCCCAATGCGCGATTGCTTACGCCGAGATTCTGCAAAATGACAGCGACATTGATGCCCTTTCCGCCCGAAAAAACCGCCTCGCTCAGCGCGCGGTTCACCATTCCCGGATGAAACTCGCCCAACTGCACCACATAATCCACCGAAGGATTCACCGTTACCGTATAAATCAAAATCATCCCTCCGTTTCGTAAATTGCTGTTAGTATATCCGGATTTTACAGAATTATCAATCCATCCTCTGATTCGCGGTTGCATTTGGTACTTTTTTGCGTTACACTGAAAAAAAGGAGTGATTTTTTATGAAAGTAGAACAATTTGTTATGGCATATCGTGCGGAACAGGATCGTTTGCGTGCGCTTCTGCCCAAAGGCTATACCTCTCTGCGCCCTGTTTTACGCATCAATGCGGAAATTCGCACCGCTGAGAAGGAAACCGTTTATCTGGAACTCAATACCCCTGTGGAAGGGTTTGGCAAACGCGGCTGGCTGAATATTGCCCATTGGGAAAACCTTTCCTATGAAAAAAACGGGAAAGCGACTACCTTCCGCGCCCCTTTCATTGAAATCACCTATACCGGCGTAGGAATTGTCGGCGGCTGCCCTGCCGAAGGCGATAATCAGGGCTGTTTCTTCGGGGATACCTTCGTTCCGAATGAAAAAATCGACAGTAATAAGGAATTCTGTAACTGTGAATTCCAATGGAAATTTGCCGAAGGCGATGCACATGGCATCAGCGTGGACGGCAAATCTATCCCCGCGCACCCCACAGAGCAGAAGGTGCAGTATGAAAAACAGCCACTCACCGCAGAAAATGCCGCAAAAATTCCCTGCGAACAGGTGCTTGGCTCCTACACCGTAATTTTTGAACGCTAAAATAAAAAAGGTCGAGACAATTTTGATTGTTTCGACCTTCTTTTTACATCTGCTTACGCACCGTCCGGTATTCATCCTCCAGGCGGTAATAGGGACAGCCGCCCTGAAAGCTGTCTGTCAGAAATTTTTCCATTTCGTCCTCATCCAGATTCACTTCGCAGAAATATTCCTCAAATTCCTCGTCATATCCAAAATACATACAGGTTTCGCAATTCGACTGCATAGAATCCCTCCGTTCCTCTTTCTGCATTTTCTCCGCTGTCCGCAATAAAAAGACCCTCGCCGCATTTTCGCAGGAGGGTCAGTTTTTTGCATAAAAAAAGTGGAAGTTACAGGGCTCGAACCTGTGACCCTCTGCTTGTAAGGCAGATGCTCTCCCAGCTGAGCTAAACTTCCACAAAACGACTCAGAAGGGGCTCGAACCCTCGACCTCCGGCGTGACAGGCCGGCGCTCTAACCAACTGAGCTACTGAGCCATATTCAATTAAGAATAAGTGGGTCTTCAGGGACTTGAACCCGGGACCGTCCGGTTATGAGCCGGATGCTCTAACCAACTGAGCTAAAGACCCAAAGAAACCACTGATAAAAAAAGTAAGCCGATGATCGGACTCGAACCGATAACCTGCTGATTACAAG
>JBNMGO010000324.1:0-2231 GCA_050872285.1 Anaerotignum sp. | reverse complement strand
GTTTTCCCATGTTATCTTGCTTTTTATTCTTCCTCGCCCTGCGCCCGTTTATCAAACGCCTTCAGCTTTTTCATAACCCTGCCGTGTACGCTGTTCGCAGGGAAATTTCCTGCCTTATTCTTCTTTCCGGCGGACAGCCCCATCAGAAGCTCAATCCCTTCATCAATCTTAGAAATCGGATAAATATGGAACAGACCGTCCTTCACCGCCTGCACCACCTCATCCTTCAGCACCAGATCCTTCACATTGGAAACAGGAATAATTACCCCCTGTGTCCCCGTCAGACCGCGTTTTCTGCAAAGGTCGAAGAACCCTTCGATTTTATGGGTCACACCGCCGATTGCCTGAATTTCGCCCTTCTGGTTGACAGAACCCGTCACCGCCAAATCCTGACGAATCGGCAATTCTGCCAGAGAGGAAAGAATGCAGTATAATTCCGTACTGGAGGCGCTGTCCCCATCAATACCATTATAATTCTGCTCGAAGCAAACCCGACAGCTCAAAGAAAGCGGAAAATTCTGTGCATAGGTCCGCCCCAGAAAGCCCATGATAATCTGCACGCCCTTGTCATGCGTCTGTCCGCTCAGGCGTGCCTCCTTCTCGATATTCACAATGCCGGATTTGCCGACATAGGTTGTTGCCGTAATACGGGAAGGATTCCCAAAGGCATACTTGCCCATATCCAGAACGGCAAGCCCGTTAATCTGCCCGATTTCCGCCCCTTCGGTATCAATCATAATGACATTTTCTTCGAGCATTTCGTCCAGCTTTTCTTCATACAGCTTCATCCGCTGTTCCTTTTCGTAAATGGTTTTCTGAATATGTGCCGCCGTCACAAGCTCCGCTCCTTCCAGCTTTGCCCATGTTACCGCTTCGCAGAGAATCTCCGCCAGATGATTGAAGCGTGTGGAAAGCTTATCCTGCCGTTCTGCCGTTCGGGAGGAATATTCCACAATGGCGCAAACCGCGCTTACATCAAATTCCATGCACCCTTCTCTATCCACAAACCGTTTGATAAACTGCGCAATTTTCCGAATATTTTCATCTGTACGGGGCATTTCATAATCAAAATCCGCGCGAATTTTGAAGAACTTATCAAATTCCTCGTCATAGTCATTCAACAGCTCATAATAATAGCTGCTGCCAATCATAATCACCTTGATATTTGCAGGAATCGGCTCCGGCTTCAGGGTAGGCGCAACCACTGCACCCAGCTGCTCCCGTATGGAGTCCATGTTGATTTCTCTGGTCTTCATCACGCGGCGGAGTGCCTCCCATGCCTGCGGTGTGGAAAGGATATCCTGCGCCTGCACCAGCAGATAGCCGCCATTCGCCTTATGGAACAGTCCGCCCTTAATCTTCATGAAATCCGTTGTCAAATTCCCGAATTCGCTGTCATATTCCACCTCGCCCACCAGATTATTATAGGTCGGGTTAAACGTCACCACGATGGGCGCACCCTTGCTGTCGGAATGGTCTACAATCAGATTGACCTTATATTTCAGCGTCACATCCTCGGCAGGTTTTTTCCCAAGCATCGGCAGGAGACTTGCAAGGCTGTCCTCGCCGTCCTCTTCCTCCTCAACGAACTGGCTGATATTTTCCAGAACATCCTCCTGCACCGCATTGATGTAGGAAATAACTCTTTCATATTCCCGATATTTTTCCTGCACAGCGTTCACATGATGCCCGATGGCAAACATTCCCGTTTTATAATCCAGCTGATCGGTCTGTCGCTTGGATTCCTTATCCATATCGCGCAGCTCACGCATAATGGAGCCTGCTTTTTCCTGTACCATCTGAGAATTTTTCTCAATTTTATTTTTTACATCCTCACTCAGGTCATCGTATTCATCCTCGCCGACTGCCTTGCCCTCTACCACAGGCATGAAAAATACGCCTGCATTCGTTGTTTTTACCTGAAAGCTATACTGCTCCGCAACGGCACTCATTTCTGCCATAAGCGCATCTCTTTTTTCATCAAAGGAATGCTCCAGAGTGTTTTTCTGTGTTTCGTAATCCTCCGCACGGAACGCCTTCTGCAGCTCTGTTTTGAAAAGCTGTACCAGCTCTGCCATGTCCTCCTTGAACTGCTTGCCCTGTCCCGGCTCGAAGCACAGTGCCAAAGGGCTTCTGGGGTTCTGGAAGTTATAGACATAGCACCAATCATACGGCACCGGCTCTGTCTGCGCCAGCTTTTCGGTGCTGTTTCTTGCATAGGTGGTTTTACC
>JBNMGO010000304.1:0-2345 GCA_050872285.1 Anaerotignum sp. | reverse complement strand
GTCTTGTAATACGCAATCTTCTTTTGCAGTTCTGCATATTCTGCGTCGATTTTTTCCTTTTCCAGACCCTGCAAACGGCGCAGCTGCATTTCCAGAATTGCCTGTGCCTGCACATCAGACAGGCTAAAGCGTTCCATCAGACGCTCCTTCGCATTATCATAGCTTGTGCGGATAATGCGGATAACTTCATCAATGTTATCAATCGCAATCCGCAGACCTTCCAGAATATGCGCTCTTTTTTCCGCCTTATCCAGATCAAAGCGTGTTCTTCTGGTGACTACATTTTCCTGATGCTTCAGGTATTCCGCAAGCATCTGCTGCAAATTCAGCACAACGGGCTTGCCATCCACCAGTGCAAGCATATTTGCACCGAAGGATTCCTGTAAGGATGTATATTTATACAACTGGTTCAGAATGACATTTGCATTATAGTCCTTCTTGATATCAATGATAATCTTGATATCATCCCCGGCGGAGGCATCGTTCAGGTCGCTGATGCCCTCCACGCGTTTTTCCTTCGCCAAATCACCGATTTTTTCCAAAAGACGCAGCTTATTCACCATATACGGAATCTCGGTGATTACAATCCTCTCTCTGCCGTTATGCGTTTCAATCTCCGCCGTGGAACGCACGATAATCTTGCCGCGCCCAGTGCGGTACGCCGCACGAATCCCACTTTTGCCAAGGATATTCGCGCCTGTCGGGAAGTCAGGGCCTTTGATGTACTGCATTAGTTCTTCAACATCGGTTTCCTTCCCGTTGATTTTATTGTCAATCATGCAGACCACGCCGTCAATGACCTCGCCGAGGTTATGAGGCGGAATATTGGTCGCCATACCAACCGCAATACCACTTGAGCCGTTTACCAGAAGGTTTGGAATACGCGCAGGCAGGACAGTGGGTTCTTTTTCGTTCTCGTCATAGTTCGGCACAAAATCAACGGTATCCTTCTCGATATCCGCCAGCATTTCCGCCGTAATTTTGGACATTCTCGCCTCGGTATAACGGCTTGCCGCCGCGCCGTAGCCGTCGATAGAACCGAAGTTCCCGTGCCCGTCCACCAGCATATAACGCATGGAGAAATTCTGCGCCATACGCACCATTGCCTGATAAATGGAGCTGTCACCGTGGGGGTGATATTTACCCATCGTATCCCCGACAATACGTGCGGATTTACGATAGCCCTTGTTCGGGTCCAAATTCATTTCGTTCATGGAGTACAAAATACGCCGCTGTACGGGCTTTAAGCCGTCACGCACATCGGGTAATGCACGGGCAACAATTACGCTCATCGCATAGTCGATGTAGCATTTCTGCATCTCTTTATTGATGTCTATGGTTATGACCTTGTCTATTTCTTTGTTTTCGTCACTCATACGTTCACCTCTTTTTTCTTGAGGGCTTCACCCTCAAACTCCCACGAGGGGAATCATTCCCCTCGACCCCGATACGAAAAAGCTGTCGCTTTTTCAAAGGGTTCGGATATCATCTACTGCGCCGCAGGCAAATAAAGTTTGGATCAAACCTTTTCAAAGGTTTGCAGGTGTTTGAGGGCAGCGCCCTCAAGGTCTTTTTGCCTTTCAGGCGGTTCTTTGAAGGGGTGCGATACATTTTGTATCGCAGGGGAAACTTTCACCAAGAAAAGAAAGTTTCCCCTCTAAGCTAAGCTTTTTTCTTACAAACTCCCCCCGTTAAAAGTCCATTTCAGCGTATTGTGCATTTTCCTCAATGAAAATCTTTCTGGGTTCTACCTCATCCCCCATCAGCATGCTGAAAATCTGATCCGCAAGTACAGCATCATCAATCGTTACTAATTTCAAAATTCTATGCTCTACAGCCATGGTCGTATCTCTCAGCTGGTCAAAGTCCATTTCACCCAGACCCTTATACCGCTGTACGTCCTTTATGCCCGTTCTGCCGATTTCCTGATACAGCGCTTCCAGCTCAATATCGTCATAGACGTAATAATGCTGTTTATTCTTCTCCACGCGATACAGCGGCGGCTGTGCCACATAAACCTTGCCGCCCTCAATCAGCTGCGGCATATAGCGATAGAAGAACGTCAGGAGCAGGGTTCGGATATGCGCGCCGTCTACGTCGGCATCGGTCATAATAACAATTTTATGATACCGCAGTTTGGACATATCGAAATCATCGGAAATCCCCGTACCGAAGGCGGTAATCATGTTGCGGATTTCCTCGGAATTGAGGATTCTATCCAGTCTTGCCTTTTCCACATTCAGAATCTTGCCGCGCAGGGGCAGAAT
Source organism: Anaerotignum sp. (assembly GCA_050872285.1). Lineage (GTDB taxonomy): Bacteria > Bacillota > Clostridia > Lachnospirales > Anaerotignaceae > Anaerotignum_A. Next base: position 78 of record JBNMGO010000304.1, on the reverse strand, counting down.
CGCCTGTGTTCTGGGGTCTCTCGCCTTAATGGCAGAACCGCCTGCGGAGTTCCCTTCGACAATGTAAATCTCACATTC
>JBNMGO010000195.1:0-3566 GCA_050872285.1 Anaerotignum sp. | reverse complement strand
TCCTGCGACAGTCGGCTTGGAAAACTGCTTTCGCGCGGCGGTGCTTGGCGTACTCTGCGCGGTGCTGAGTGTGCTGTTCTGCATTGTGATGGAGCATACGGGGGATGCCTATCGACGGATATTCAGAAATCCCTTTGTGCGCGTGTTCTGCGGCGGCTGTATCGTGATTGCGGCGACGTATCTGGTCGGGTGCAGGGCTTACAACGGCGCAGGCATGAACATCATCACGCAGGCATTGCAGGGAGATGCGAAGGCGGAGGCGTTTCTGCTCAAGATTCTTTTTACCGCACTGACCTTAGGCGCAGGCTTCAAGGGCGGCGAAATTGTGCCTTCCTTCTTCATCGGGGCAACCTTCGGCTGTGTGGCAGGGCCATTGCTTGGGCTTTCCGCGCCGTTTGCAGCTTCGCTCGGCATGGCGGCGGTATTCTGCGGCGTGACGAACTGTCCGCTTGCGTCCATCATGCTCTGCATTGAGGTGTTCGGCTTCCATGGAACGGCATATTATGCACTCTGCTGTGCGGTCAGCTATATGCTTTCGGGCTATTACGGGCTGTATACCGAGCAGAAAATCATGTATTCCAAGGTGGAGCCGGAATTTATCAATAAGAACGTGCATTGACTGAATAAAATAATTTTATGCAGGATTTTATGCAATTTGTGTATCTTTTTTTGTACGGCATCCTCTGTAAACTGTATGCAAACGAGAAGGTTTTCCCGAAAACGGACAAGGTTATGTGCAGGATTGACAAAAAGAAATGAGAATACTTTGATTTATCGTGAAAAATGGTTATTGTATTTTATACATTTAGATAGTATAATTCCAATATCAAATAATACAGAAGAAATCTTTTGGGAGGAAGAGGATAATGAAGAAATTTATGAAGGGCCTTCTGGCTACAACAATGGTATTTGCAATGATGACTTCTCTGGTTGGCTGCGGCGGCAGCGATGCGGCAACAGATGACAACGCAGATGCCGAAAAGGAAACACTGATTATGGCAACAAACGCAACATTCCCTCCGTATGAATATTACGAAGGCTCCGAAATTGTCGGTATCGATGCGGAAATCGGTCAGGCTCTGGCAGATAAGCTGGGCATGGATTTCAAAATCGAAGATATGGAATTTGACTCCATCATTCCTGCGGTAACAAGCGGCAAGGCTAGCATGGGTATGGCAGGCATGACAGTTACGGAAGACCGTCTGAAAAGCGTAGACTTCTCCGATACTTATGCAACAGGCGTACAGGCAATCATCGTTAAGGAAGATTCCGACATCACATCCGTAGATGATCTGTTCGCAGACGGCGCTTCTCATAAAATCGGCGTTCAGACAGGTACAACCGGTGACCTGTATACAACAGATGACATTGAAGGCGCAGGTCTGGGTACGGTTGAACGTTTCCAGAAGGGCGCAGACGCAGTTCTGGCTCTGACACAGGGCAAAATCGACTGCGTTGTTATCGACAACAACCCTGCAAAATCCTTCGTTGCAGCAAATGAAGGTCTGAAGATTCTGGATACAGAATATGCAGTAGAGGATTATGCAATCTGCCTGCCTAAGGACAGCCCTCTGACAGAAAAAATCAACACAGCACTGGCTGAGCTGACAGCAGACGGCACTATTCAGAAAATCATTGATAAATATATCAGCGCTGAATAATTTCAGGATTGAAAGCTTTCAGGGGTGACAAAAAACGTCACCCCTGTTTTATGGTTATAAGGAAAGCAAGGGAGGAATTTTTGGAATGAGCTTGAAAGAGAAATTCATATTCAACTTCATTCAGGATGGGCGTTGGCATTACATTGCGGACGGGCTCAAGGTTACGCTGCAGGTAACCTTTTTTGCGGTGCTTCTGGGCATTGCGCTCGGCGTGATTATCGCAATCGTTCGTTCTACCTATGATAAAAATAAAAATTCGGTGCATGGCTTGGGCAAATTTGTGCTGTTCATCATGAACCTGATCTGTAAGATTTATCTGACCGTCATCCGTGGGACACCTGTGGTAGTACAGCTGATGATTATGTACTTCATCGTTCTGGTATCTTCCAATAATAAGGTTCTGGTTGCGGTGCTGGCGTTTGGCTTCAACTCCGCGGCGTATGTTGCGGAAATCTTCCGCAGCGGCATTATGTCCATTGATGAGGGGCAGTTTGAAGCAGGGCGCAGCCTTGGCTTCAATTATGTGCAGACCATGCGCTATATCATCATTCCGCAGGCGTTCAAAAACGTACTGCCTGCACTGGCGAATGAATTTATCGTTCTGCTGAAGGAAACCTCTGTTGCCGGCTACGTTGGTCTGGCAGACCTGACAAAGGGCGGCGACATCATCCGCAGCCGTACCTTCGAGGCATTCATGCCCCTGATTGGTGTTGCGGTGATTTATCTGGTGATGGTTATGTTCTTTACATGGCTGGTTGGGATTCTGGAAAGGAGGTTGAGAAACAGTGAACGCTAAGGAAACTCTGATTAAGGTTGAAAATTTGCAGAAATATTATAAGGGCGGTGCGATTAAGGCACTGGACGGCATCAATACGGAAATCAAAAAGGGCGAGGTTGTTGTTGTCATCGGGCCTTCCGGCTCGGGCAAATCCACCTTCCTGCGCTGTCTGAACCTTCTGGAGGTGCCGACGGGCGGACATATCCTCTTTGAAGGGACGGATATTACAGACCAGAAAACGAATATCAACGTCCACCGTCAGAAAATGGGGATGGTGTTCCAGCATTTTAACCTCTTTCCCCATATGACGATTCTGAAAAACATGACGATTGCGCCCATGAAGCTTCTGAAAAAGAGCGAAGCCGAAGCAACGGCAAGAGCCATGGAGTTACTCAAGCGTGTCGGTCTGGAGGACAGAGCGAATGCGTACCCCTCTCAGCTTTCGGGCGGACAGAAGCAGCGTATCGCCATTGTGCGCGCGCTCTGCATGGAGCCTGAGGTGATGCTGTTTGACGAACCCACCTCCGCGCTTGACCCCGAGATGGTCGGCGAAGTTCTGGACGTTATGAAGCAGCTTGCGAATGAAAACATGACCATGGTTGTGGTAACGCATGAAATGGGCTTCGCGAAAGAAGTCGGCACACGCGTGATGTTCATGGCGGATGGCAAGCAGGTCGAGGAGGGCAACCCCAAGGATATTTTTGAAAATCCCAAAAGTGAGCGTTTGCAGCAGTTTCTGGCAAAGGTGCTGTAAGAATAAAACAAAAAAGCGAAGGACGATTCCAAAAGGAGTTTCCTTCGCTTCTTTTTATTTCTCGATTTCATCTGCGGATTTCGTAGGAATCCCTGCATTCGCCAGAGCTTTGGCGAACATGCCCTTGCCGGGAATCTTTTTTCCGGAAAAGGTTCCATCGTAAATCTCTCTGCATCCGCAGGAGGGACTGCGCGGCTGTAGGATGGCAAGGTCGATATGCTCTCCCGAAAGGCGCGCCATGGTCTGTTCCACGCCGCGGCGGAAAAAGGCGGTGACATCCTCGCCGTTTTTATTGACGGCGCGCCCATCCCGCAGTTCCACAGGCACACGCGGCACAGGCAGACCGCCCGTCACCTCGGGACAGACGGGAATA
>JBNMGO010000332.1:0-2140 GCA_050872285.1 Anaerotignum sp. | reverse complement strand
GTGTCCATTAGAAAGAGCCCGAATGCAGCGTCAAACAGACCGATGATGCCAATGCCCATGAAAACCTTTTCGCCGGATTCCATTTTATTTACCGGTTTTTCGGGCATCCGGATGCGGCTGAGGAGAAATTCTTCTCTGGCAGGGTCAGGCTTTCTTCTGACAGTAGGAATGGTGTCCTGCCATTCTGTATCTGTGGCAGAACAATTCTTTTCCGCTTTTTTTTTCGATTCCATAAAGGCAACGAATGACATAAATTTCAGGAAATCCTTATCCATAAAAAGTTCCTCCTTTGCGAGAAGATGGCTGATTTAAGCTTATCATAGGGGATTTTTGCGAGAAAAGCAAGTTGGGGGGATTTTACCCTTCCGATGCTCTTTTAAATTTCTCTTTACGTTTAGCATACAGCATCTGCTGTCCGAAAATACGGACATCCGGAGAGAAGTATGCTATAATGAGGGCAAATCATTCGGAAATGAGGGGATGGCAGTGCAGTCGCAGAAAATGAAAACACTTTGTCTGATGCAGATTTTGCTGGAAAGAACAGATGAAGCGCATCGGATGACGGCAGGGGAGCTTGCCGCCGCATTACAGGAGTATGGGATTCAGGCGGAGCGGAAAAGCATCTATGCCGATATTGAGGCGTTACAGCAGTTCGGGATAGATATTGTACAGCAGAAGGGCTCTTGTGCAGGGTATTATGTTGCGAGCAGAAAGTTTGAACTGCCGGAATTAAAGCTTTTGGTGGATGCGGTACAGTCCTCGAAATTTATTACGGCGAAGAAATCGGAGGAACTGATTCGCAAGCTGGAGGGGCTGACAAGCAGATATGAAGCACAGCAGCTGCAGCGGAATGTGTTTCTCTATCATCGACCCAAGACGGGGAATGAAGCAATCTATTACAACGTGGACAAAATCCACTGTGCGTTACATTCCAATGCACAGATTTCTTTTCAATATACGGAATGGACGGTAAAAAAGGAGCTGCGGCTGAAGAAGGACGGGGCGTTGTATGTGGTCAGCCCTTGGTCGTTGACGTGGGATGATGAAAATTATTATCTGATTGCCTATGACGAAAAGGCAGATATCATTAAGCATTACCGCGTGGATAAAATGCAGAAAATCAGCGTTTTAGATGTAGAGCGTGTCGGCAGGGAGAAGTTTATGGACTTTGATTTAGCGGCTTTTGCGAAGAAAACCTTCGGCATGTATGGCGGTCGGGATGAAACGGTGACGCTGGTCTGCCATAACAGCCTGATTGGTGTGATGCTGGACCGCTTTGGGCAGGAGGTTCCGCTGGTGCCTGTGGATGAAACGCATTTTTATGTGAAGCCGCTGGTTGCAGTCAGTCCACAGTTTTACGGATGGCTGACGGGGTTGGGAGAAAAGGTGCAGATTTCCGCACCGGAACAGGTGAGGACGGAGTTTCAGAAGTATCTGGAAGGAATATTGAAAAAGTATTGATGGGCAAGCGGAAGGGAGAAGCCGCAATACTTATACCTATGATGAAACCTCTTCCGGACGAATCTTACAGTTACCTCAAAAACACCTCTCACTTTACGAACATTTCACAATAAGAACAGCTTTCATTTTACAAAAGAATTATAAGATAGAACTGTAGCTTTCTGTCGCATGGCAGAAGGGTGCAGTTTTTTTGTATGCAGAAGGAGGGAAAAAATGATTGCTGCGATGATTGACATTGGCTCAAACACGATGCGAATGTCTGTTTATAAAATTGAGGGGCAACAATTTACCGTATTATTTTCGAAAAAGGAAACGGCAGGACTGGTGAATTATATGACGGAGGGTGAAATGTCCGAAGAAGGGATTGAAGTTATCATTGATGTGCTTCGTCAGTTCTGCACCTCTCTGGAGGAGGTTTCCGTAGACAGCATAAACGCCTTTGCGACGGCATCCCTGCGAAACGCTGCCAATGCCGCAGAGGTGATGGAACGTGTTTATCAGGAGGTCGGGCTGCGAATAGAGCTGATTTCCGGGGAGGAAGAAGCAATCCTGAGCTTTCTGGGGGCAGTGCATGCCGCGCCCTTTGAGGATGGATGTCTTTTTGACCTGGGCGGCGGCAGTACGGAGGTTGTCGTTTTTGCACAGCGCCATCCGAACTATGCCAAAAGCATGGATATGG
>JBNMGO010000078.1:0-6214 GCA_050872285.1 Anaerotignum sp. | reverse complement strand
TTACCTGACCGCCACGGGCAACAATGCCTGCACCGCCTGTAATATTGAAAGTGCCGTCATTTACGGTAATTTTATCCTTCCAGGGTGCATAAATGCCGCAGGCAACATAGCCAGCAGACTCAATTCCGCCATTGAAGGTACCGCCGTTAATGGTGATTTCGTTGGCTTTTCCCTCTCTCTTGGAACCGTTCAGGATAACAACCGCGTTATCAATGCCTGTGAATACGCCGTCTTCAATTTCGAGGGTCGCACCTGTAGTCATACCGTTTGCTTCTGTCGCGACACCAAATGCGCCTTCCTGCCCTGTAATCTGTGCATACTGAATCGTTGTATTGGAACCGGAGCCAATGCAGAGACCAATGTTTCCTTTCGAGACAATTTTGCCGGATTTTTGCGAATCCGTTACAGTCAATGTACCATTATTTAAAATTGCAGTTCCCGATGCCGTAATGCTATAACCGTTCAGGTCAAGGGTGATGTTTGCGCTATCAGGCACGACAACCGCCCCTTCAATATTCCCATCCAGTTGAATGGTTGCGCCGTCTTCTGCCTTCTGAATTGCATCTGTCAACGCCGTAATGTTATCAATTTCGCTTTTCTCAGCCTGCACCGCAGGTGTTGTTTCTTCTTCGCTTTCGGCATCCTGATAATCGGACACTTCATCTTCGTCAGGAGTGGCATCGGGATTTGCATCGGTTTCTGCCTGAGGGGACACGAGGTCTGCATCATCATCCGCCAATGCTGTTACAGGTGCGGCTGCCATGCTCATTGCCATAAAAATTGCGAGGTATTTTTTCATTTTCATTTTTTCCTCATCCTTTCTTTTTATTGCTCTGCTTTTTTTGGAAACCCCTTTTTTACCGCAACAGCCTTTTCTTCTCCTTTGACGCATCTCCTCTCTGTCTTCTCTGCACAGCCTTCCCCCCACCGGAAAAATGTGCAGATACCTCCTGTATTTTTGTCGGGATTGCAGGCAAAGCTTAAAAATCAATCCCTTTCTTAATTGCTGTCAACATTTTAACACTTTTGCTATTTTCTGTCAAAATTCTACAAAATATGTCAAATTCCGCACAAAGCCACAGAAAACGGGAAAGGAAAGCGTCTGCGGGGGTGAAACCTGACAGCAGAAATCCCGAAGCACACAAAAAAATACAAGCATATTTGCTTGTATTTTTTGAATTGCGAAAACCGCTTTATATACAATATTTCTGAATCAGTCGATATGCCGTCGGCTGGCTCACGCCAAGCCGTTCCGCCGTTTTTACGCTTGTGCCGCAGTCCGCATACGCCGCCTGTACCATCCGCCGTTCAACCTCCTCCACGGCTTCGTGCAGTGTCTTTCCCTCATAGGAAATCTCTGTTTCCTGCACCTTCGGCGGCATCTGCACGGGCGGTACGGTATCATTGGAATAATCAAACAGGCTTTTCGGCAAATCGCTTACCTGTATCTCCTTCCCGTTTGTCAGAACAACCGCTTTTTCAATGGTATGCGACAATTCCCGCACATTCCCAGGCCATTTATACCGCAGAAGCACCTGCATTGCCTCCGCGGAAAACACATGATTCCGGAGGTAAAGCTGATTGAATTCCGCCAGATAATGCTCTGCCAGAACCCGAATATCCGCAGGTCTTTCGCGCAGAGGCGGTATTGTCACCTCGAAAATATTCAGGCGGTAATACAAATCCTCCCGAAAGGATTTTGCTTCGACCATCTGCTTTAAATCTCGGTTTGTTGCCGCAATAATCTTCACATCCACCTTCTGCTTTTTCTCACTGCCCAGGGGCATAAATTCCTGATCCTGTATGAACTGCAGGAGCTTACTTTGCAAATCGTAGGGAATTTCCGAAATTTCATCCAGAAAGAGCGTGCCGCCGTTTGCCATTTCGACAATGCCCTTCTTGCCTGCCGTATTTGCACCCGAAAACGCGCCCTTTTTATAGCCGAACAGCTCCGATTCTATCAGATTCGGGTTCATGCAGGCGCAATTTACGGCAACAAAGGGCTTTTCCCTTCTCTCGCTGATGCTATGGATATATTTTGCCAGACGGCTTTTGCCCGTTCCCGTTTCGCCCAGAATCAGGCAGGGGCTTTTCACGTTTTTAATGCGGTGCAGGGTATTCATAATCTGTTCCATGCTTTCCGCCGCAAAGATATAATCCTCCTCTTTTTTGCTCGGCTCCTCCATGATATTGAGGAAGGTTTCCTCCGCCTTGCCCTGCTGGGTATAATTATAAATATCATTGACATTCTGCGCCACATACTGAATTTCGCCGTTTTCATCGAAAACCGGAACGGAAATCGTGATGATATCCAGACCAAGATTGGTAATCTGGCGTTTTGCCACCATTTTCTTTTTCGCATAGACCTCCGGCAGGGTGGAATTTCCCCAATAGGTTTCATCCAGCTGGGAGAATTTCTTGCCGAGCAAATCCTCCTGAGAAATGCCGTAATGCCGCAGTGCCGCTTGATTGACGTACAAAAGATTATACTGATTATCATAAATCATAATTTCATCATGCAGGTGGTCAATGATATTCCATAAATCCGCACTGCTGATGCCCTCGATTTTTCTTTTCATCCGCGTGCCTCCTTTGTATTTCTCTCATTATACACGATAATGCCCCTTCTTTCCGCCAAAATCCCTGCTTTTTTTCAAAAAAATTCCGCCTTCCTGAGAAAGCGGAATTCTTCGATTTTATTGTTCTTCTTCTACACGTCCCATTTCGATGATTTCTTCTTTGCTCTTTCCGCCGAAGTCCTTTTTCATTTCGCGCAGGAAGCCGTGATAGATGATGATTAAGATGACCAGCAGAGGGAGACCGGTCGCCAGAACAATCGCCTTAATCGTACTGATATCTGTACCGGCGTATGCAATCGCGATGGGGATTGCAACCAACAGCAGGCACCATACGAATTTCAGTTTTTTATCAGGCTCTTCGCCATTGCCTAGCTTTCTTGTGATGGTGGAGGACAGTGTGAAGGAGGTTGCATCCAGTGTGGTTGCAAGGAACAGAATGATAACAACCAGATACAGCACCATGGCAAGCTTTGCCAGAGGCAGGGTATTGATGGTTGCGGTTGCAATCATTTCGGATTCGCCGTTTGCCAGCATTGCAGGTACATCCAGAATGCCGTCAATACGCAGACCCTGCTGATATGCCGTTACGATACCGAAGAACAGGAACAGACCTGCTGTACCGGTAATCAGCATATTGATGATGATTTCTCTTACGGTTCTGCCCTTGGAGATTTTTGCAACAAACAGACCTGTGAAGGGGCCGAATACGAGCCAGTAAACCAGATAGAATACGGTCCAGTCCTGGGGATAGCCTGTTCTTGCTACGGGGTCTGTCCAAAGGGTCATTCTGCCGAATTCCTTGGAAAGGATACCCAGTGCGTTTACCATGGAGTCGATAATATACTGTGTATTGCCTGCGATGAAGATAAATGCCAGCAGAGCGATACAGAAATAAACATTCCAGTCACTGATTTTTCTCATGCCCTTTTCAATCCCCAGCAGGGAAGAAATGGAATACAGCACAGCTGTACCAATCAGTACGATTACCATCAGGGTAAAGGAGGTGTTGATGCCGATTAAGTCCGCAATCGCCGCTGCAATCGTGGATGCCGCAAAGCCGGCGGAAATGCAGATGGAGCCGACTGCCGCAAAGATGAAGATAAAGTTTACGATTTTACCAAACCAACCATTGACTGCCTTTTCCCCGAGGGAATATTTGCAGAGCGCGCCGAAACGCAGTTCGTCATCCTTTTTGATGTAGTAATGATATGCGAAGGGCAGAACAAAGACACAAAGCAGTGCCCAAGCCGCAGGGCCCCAGTCATAAATCGCATAGGTCAGAGAGATTTCATAGGCATAGGCTTCGGAAATTGCCGCACCTGCCAATGCGGGAGCTGCATTGAAATGGTAGCCCCATTCCAGAAATGCCCAGTAAACTGTGCCTGCGCCCAGACCTGTGAAGAACATCATCGCAACCCAGCTTACGGTACGATACTGCGGCTTACAATTCCCAAAGCGGATGTTGCCGTATTTGGAGAATGCCAGAGCGACTAAGAAAATCAATACAACCGCTGTTACCAGCTGCATGGTAGAGCCGAAGGTGTGTGTCAGTGTGTGCATAACAGCCGCACCGATTGCCTTACCCGTTTCGGGATAGAGCGTCATCCCGATCATCATGGCAATAATGATTACCACGCTGATAATCATCAAGCCGACTTCATATTTTTCATTTAAGCCTTTCTTGTTATTCATACTTCTTCCTCCCATTCCGTAGTCTTATTTTTTTCGGACCAATCAGACTACCTTTTTTTCTTTCAGTGCTTTGATTTCTTCCGACGTATAGCCAAGCTGTGTCAGAATCTCATCTGTATGCTCTCCCAGTGTAGGAGAAGGGAGATTTGTAATGGGGGTATTTTCGGAAAGATGGATGGGGTCGCCCACCAGCTTCACAGGGCCCATCACAGGGTCATTTACCTCAATCACCATATCTCTCGCCAGAAGCTGGGGATTTTCCAGAGATTCCACAATCCCCATTACGGAGGATGCCGCAACGTCTGTGCCGTCAAAGAGTGCCTCTGCTTCCTTTGCGGTCAGTGTCGCAAATCTCTGTTCAATGATTTCTCTCAGCTCTGCGGTTCTTGCCAGTCTGTCTGCGTTTGTTTTGAATTCCGCTGTGTTTGCAATGCCTGTTTTCTCGCAGAATTCTGCCCACTGTGCATCATTTCTTACGGAAATGGCAACATAGTCATCCTTTGTTTTATAGACATCATTGGGTGCGGAATAATGGCTTGTGTTGCCGGAACGGCTCAGCACCGTATTGTTGTTTGCATATTCCAGAACGGGATATTCCAGCAAGCCGAACAATGCGCCCAGCATGGTAACATCCACCTGCTGTCCCTTGCCTGTTTTCTGTCTGTTGTAATACGCAATCATCAGACCCAGCAGCAGCAGCAGACCGGAATAGCTGTCCCCGATGGCAGGGCCGATTTTTGTGGGGCCTTTATCTGCAAAGCCGTTTACATCCATAACGCCGCTCATTGCCTGAATGACGTTATCATAAGCGGCATACTTTGCCAGCTCGCCCTTTGTGCCAAAGCCGGAGATGGTTGCATAGATGATATCGGGCTTGATTTTCTTCATCTGCTCATACCCAACGCCGTATTTTTCCAGTGTGCCTGCCTTGAAGTTGGAGCAAACGATATCCGCATCCTTAATCAGGTCATAGATGATTTTCTGCCCTTCCTTGCTCTTGATATCCAGTGTAATGCTCTTTTTCCCTCTGTTGAAGGACGCATAATATGCGCTGTAATCATTCTTAAAGGGGCCCCAGGTTCTTGCCTGATCGCCGCCGTCCACTCTTTCGATTTTAATGACCTCTGCGCCGTAATCCGCTAAAAACAAAGAGCAGAACGGGCCTGCGTATGCGTGTGTAAAGTCTACTACCTTAACGCCGTCTAAAAATCCCATGTTTCCGCCTCCTTAAATAATCTCTTTTTCTTTCCAGTTTTCCATCTCTGCTTTTCCAAAGCCTGCCGACGTAAGCACTGCTTCCGTATCACTGCCGAGGGAAGGTGCATCCGTAAAAGGAACCGCAGGGGTTTCATGCAGCGCGAAGGGGATGGAGGGATAACGCAGATGCCCGAAGGCTTCGCTTTCCGCGGTAATCATATAGCCGTTTTCCAGTGTATTCGGCAAATCCGTAATTTCGGGAACGGTCAGCACGGCACAGCAGGGAATCCCTTTTGTTCTGCATTTCTTTTCCACATCCAGCTTATTATAATGCATCAGCTTTTCTGCCAGAATCGGTCTGAGTCCTGTCATGTAGTCCCCTCTCCGCTTTTCGTTATCCGCAAAGCGAGGGTCTTCCTTCAAATCCTCGAACCCGAGCGCATCGCAGAAGCTCAGCCACTGCTGCTGAGTCGCTACGCCGATGGCAACATAGCCGTCTGCTGTTTCAAAGGTATCATAGGGTGCGCAGGAAGGGTCAAAGTTGCCCTTTCTTTTATGGATTTCCCCAACGGTGGAATATGCCGCAGGTGCCGCCTCAATGCAGGAATAAATGGAATCCAGCAGAGCAATATCAACCTTCTGCCCAATGCCGCGGATGTTTTTATCAATCAGCGCCATTACGATGCCGCTTGCGATATATGCCGCGCTGTAATGCTCCGCAATGGAGGGGGCGGACTGTACAGGGT
>JBNMGO010000221.1:0-3290 GCA_050872285.1 Anaerotignum sp. | reverse complement strand
TTTTAGAAAAATAATGCGGAAATGGCAAAAAGGATTTTCCCTTTATAAAATTCAATAAATAAAATCGAAAGAGTGAAAATTCACTGAATTTATGTGAATTTTCACTCTTTCAAGTATATTTGAGTACCTCTTGAGTACCTTTCAAAATTCAACTAAAAAAAGCCTTGAAAAATCAAGGCTTCTGAATGGAGATGAGGGGAATTGAACCCCTGTCCGAAAACCCATCCATAAGAACTTCTCCCATCACAGTCAGTCTTTTTTCATTCCCTCGTTGCAACGCCGAATGACAGGCTTTACCCCTCAGTAGCTTCATGAATCTTTTCCTGCCGCAAAGCTTAAGCAGAAAAGTGCCCCACCAAGTCGATGCCGGGTTCTTCAGCGGTGAGAAACCGAAGGCCGACAGGCGCCGTTAATTAGGCAGCCAGTGCAAAATTATTTTTGTCGTTTCTTTTTAAAAAAGGTTCCAGCTTGATGACGCGGTTCACTGGTCCGCGGATGGCTATTCCTACTTTCAAGACTCCCGTCGAAACCATTGCATCCCCGCAAATCGTGAAACTTCACGCCTTTTCGGTGAAATGGCTGTAAACGACAAACTTATAAAGTAAGATTTCTGATTTTAAAATCTTTTTCCGCCTGACGGCGCATATCATTTTTCGCAATGGTGTCTCTCTTGTCATAGAGCTTTTTGCCCTTTGCCAGAGCAACGTCCACCTTCACATAGCTGCGGTCGAAATATACCTTCAAAGGAACAACCGTATACCCTGCCGCGCGCACCTCATGATCCCATTTGCGAATCTGCGATTTATGCAGCAGAAGCCGTCTCGGGCGAAGCGGGTCTTTATTAAAGATGTTTCCCTGCTCATAGGGGCTGATGTGCATGTTGTAAATAAAAGCCTCTCCATCCTTAATCTGGATGTAGCTTTCCTTCAGGCTGCACTTGCCCATGCGCAGGCTTTTCACCTCTGTCCCTGCCAGAGAAATGCCTGCCTGTATGGTTTCTTCAATGAAATAATCATGATATGCTTTTTTATTTTGCGCAATCAGCTTTGTTCCTTTTCCTTTTGCCATACAGAATCACCTCCCCGACAATCTTCCATTGCAGAAATAACTATATCATATTCTATCAAAAAAATCAAATGACGATTCGGTTACAAATATTTCATTTTATTTACAAAAAACTTCCTATCAAACCATCCCTTTTTATTTCTTACAATTTTCTTACGATTTGCCCATTTTTCACACAACCTGTCTTTTTTCTGTTACACTAAGTCATAACAGACACTTGTATCTCTGCCATAGAAAGAGAGGGGATTTCTTATGACAACAGACGCAATTCTTACCACCGAAACAAACGAAACGCAGACACCGCTGAAAGCACCCTGGCGCAGATTTTTCGCGCGCAGCCTTGACCACGGACTGCTTGCCACGCTTCTTAACCTTTGCCTTTCCATTCTTTCTCCAATGAAGGCAAGCAGCTCTTCTCTGGCGTGGTCGCTTCTGGAAACCTATCTCTGCTGGCTGTTTCTGTTCCTTTCGGAGCCGCTGTTCCTTTCCAAATGGGGCAAAACACCCGGCAAATGGCTTTTCGGACTTTCCGTTCACCAGAAGGACGGCAGTCTTTTGACACGCTCACAGGCATTTGAGCGTCTTGTTAAAATTTTCCGTACAGGCGAAGGCTACGCTATCCCGTTTTATAGCCTGTATCGCAATTATAAATGCTATGAAATCTATACCGAAGAAGATACTCTACCTTGGGATCATGACCTTTGCTATGAAGTAAAACCGTTCCGTCTGCGTTCTGCCTTCGCCTATATCGGCATCGTGCTGTTTACCACCATTTTGACGGTTCTGGTCAATACATGGAACATCCTTCCGAACGGCGGTTCTCTGACCGTTGCGGAATTCATAGAAAATTATAATCGCATTTTGGAATATTCTGAGCAGGATACCCTTCCTTTGCTGACGAAGGACGGCAAATGGAAGGCGGATGAAAATGCTCCCCCGCTTCTGCTTTTTTCTCCGAACGCTGTCTTTTCAGACCCTGTGATCAGAGAGGAAAACGGAACCCTTTCTTTCTTCTCCTATACCATCACAGATACCGAGGGAGATATCCTCTCCCCTTCGGAGCAAAATCCCCTGCTCACCATGGCACTCCTGCGTACGCAGGTCGATTTTCTTCATCCGGATTTAGAACGAATCGGCGGTCAGCTTCTCTCCTCCGATGATATACAGGAGCCACAGCAGATTTCCTCCGTCATCAACTATATGGATAGTCACCCCTATTGCAGCTACATCATCGAAACAGGCAATCTCCGCATCATACAGGAAATTACACTGGTTGGCTACAATGTAGATAAGCACGATAGTTATTACATTGGTCCGGATGAGAATGCAACGGAAACCTACTATTCCGCCACCTTCACATTGGAACAAAACTGAATCCCTACAGAAAAAGGTCAGACCGATTTCTCTCAGTCTGACCCTCTTTTTTTGTTTATTCCTGAAAATCTTCATTTTCCTCTGCAAAGGCAAAATCAATCGTCCCCATCATACGATCCACCTTCGCCACAGAAACAACGACCTTATCCCCCAGACGATAGCTTTTCTTCGTCCGTTTCCCGAACACAAGCATTTTCTTCTCGTCAAATTCATAATAATCATCATCCATCTGGGAAAGTGCCACCATGCCCTCAATCGTATTCGGCAGTTCCACATAAATCCCCCAGTTCGTCACGCCGGAAATGATGCCCTCATAAATCTGACCAACCTTATCTTCCATGAATTCCACCTTTTTCAGTGCATCCGTATCCCGTTCTGCATCCTCCGCAACGCGTTCCTGCTTGGAGCAGTGCTTTGCCCAATCGGGCATTTTTCTGCGGTAATATGCCGATGCCTTTTCGTCCAGTTCTCCATGGAGCATTTTTTTTAATCATGCGGTGAATTTCCAAATCGGGATATCTGCGGATAGGCGAGGTGAAGTGACAGTAATATTTCGCTGCCAGACCAAAATGTCCGCCGTTTTCCGCCGTATATCTTGCCTGCATCATGCTCCGCAACACCATTCTGGTGATAATGCGTTCCTCGTCTGTTCCCTCCGCCTTCTGCAAAACCTTCTGAATCTCTCTCGGGTGAATCTCCCCGTCCTTTTTCCGCAGGTAATAGCCAAAGCCGCGCAGGAACTGCTCCATTTTTTCCAGTTTCTCCTCATCCGGCTCCTGATGGCTGCGGTACATAAACGGCATTTCCTGCCAGAAGGAATTTTCCGCAATCGTTTCATTGCACACCAACAT
>JBNMGO010000348.1:0-2009 GCA_050872285.1 Anaerotignum sp. | reverse complement strand
TTTTTCCGCCGAAAAGGTCGCTTCATCCAGATAAAAGATATCCTTAACATACAGAATCCCGACAATATCGTCCAAATCCTCGCCGTAAACAGGCATACGGGAGAAACCCTCCTCCTGCACCTGGCGGACATATTCCCCATAGGTTACATCCAGCGGAACCGCAACAATATCTGTTCTGGGGGTCATAACGTCCTTCGCCTTGGAATCCCCGAAATCAAACACGTTGTTGATCATTTTTCTTTCATCCAGCTCCAGTACGCCTTCCTCATGGCTCACATTCACCATGGTTTTCAGCTCTGCTTCTGTAATCAGCGGTGCTTTTTCATTCGGGTCACACCCCAGCATACGAATCAGCCCGCCTGTCACCACATTCAGCACTGCTACCACAGGACGGAACACAAGCACACAAACGGAAATAATCTTTACCACCGCAAGAGCAACCTTTTCCGCCTTCTGCGCCGCAATGGTCTTGGGGGTAATTTCCCCGAAAATCAGAATGATAACGGTAATCACGATGGTCGCAATCCCTGCGCCGCCGGAATTGCCGCGGAAAATCTGAATTGCCAATGTGGTTGTCAGGGCGGATGCGCCGTTGTTTACTAAGTTATTGCCCACCAGAATGGAACTCAGCAAACGGTTCGGGTCATCCAACAGCCGCATAATCAAATCCGCATTTTTCACGTTTTCCTCCACCATGTTCCGCAGACGAATCCTGCTCAGGGAGGTCAGCGCTGTTTCCGATGCGGAAAAAAACGCAGAACAACATACCAAAAAAATCAATAAGCCAATTAACACTGGACTGCCGTCCATACGGTCATCACTCTCCATATCTCTCAAATGTTTTTATATATCTGAATAGTTTACTATAAAAGTGCTTTTTTTGCAATAGCAATGCCCTTGTACAAAACCCCGTCCTTGTAGCAGGCAGAAAAATATGTTAGGATATAAAGGATGTTATACAACAGGTTTTTCAAAGAAGCAGAAAACACCTGTGGATGTATCGTGCAGATTGCAGTAAAAGAAGAAAATTCAAGGTCGGCACATTGGTAAATTTATTGTATGGATTGTATGGAAAGGAAGAAGGAAATGGAAAAGAGAAACGGGAAGGCACTGCTTCCCATCCTCGTGTTTGTTGTTTTATATTTAGGGCTGGGCATATTGTTTGAATATGGCCTGCGCATCGAAATGGGCTTTTATAAAATCCCCGTTGTTGTCATATTTCTGGTTGCGCTGCTTGTTGCCTGCCTGCAGAACCGCGCGGTGCAGCTGAATGATAAGCTTGCCATCATGGGCACGGGCATCAGTGACCCGAATATCATCACAATGATTCTGATTTTCATGCTGGCAGGGATTTTCGTCGGCGTAGTCGGCAGGTCCTCCGCAAACAGCGTTGCCTATTTCATCCTTTCCCTGATTCCGCCGCAGTATGCGGTTGCGGTGCTTTTCATCGTCAGCTGCTTTGTTTCGCTCGCCATGGGTACCCCTGTTGGCACAATTACGCTGATTGTCCCCATCGGCATTGCGGTTGCAAGGGCATCTGGCTTTTCCGTGCCGCTTTGCATCGCTTCTGTCATGAGCGGCGCAATGTTCGGGGATAACCTTTCCTTTATTTCTGATACGACCATTGCCGCCTGCAACGGACAGGGCTGTCAAATGACGGATAAATTCAAGGAAAACTTCTTTATCGCCCTTCCTGCGGCGATTGTCAGCCTGATTATCATTTTCGTGCTTTCCGTAAAAAGCTATAACGGCGGCTTTGTTGCGGAGGAATATCACCTGATTCAGGCAATCCCCTATGTTCTGGTGCTGATTGGCGGCATCGTGGGGCTGAATGTGTTCCTCGTACTGATGGTCGGTGTCATCAGCGGCTCTGTCATCATGATTGCAACCGGCATGATTGCGCCGACCGATTTGCTTGGCAATATGGGTGCCGGTGCCGCAGGGATGTTTGAAACCAGTATGGTTGCCATTCTGGTTGCCGCTATCTGCGCGCTCATCAAGGAATACGG
>JBNMGO010000274.1:0-2636 GCA_050872285.1 Anaerotignum sp. | reverse complement strand
TTTCTATACTAAAAACAGAATGTATCTACAGAACAAAACTTAGCAGTTTTGAGGAAGCACGCAGTATCATTGATGAATACATATATTTTTACAATTATCAAAGGATCCAGACAAAAACAAAACTGACACCGATGGAATTACGATGCCAGTTTCTAAATAGCTAATTTAATTCTACAAAAGTCTTTTTTGTGCTGTCCGCACAAAATGGTTCAGTTCAGCTTTCGACTTAGTATATTATTTCCAGGTGATAACAGCCTTTTTTCTGGGGGCGGTTCTGCGATAGGAAACCGCAGGGAAGCCCATGAGCATAACGGCGGAAATCTGTTGATTTTCCTTTACGCCAAGGCGTTCCTTCATGCCGGGGGCAGCCATGATGGCGGCGAGCAGGAAGCCGCTGTACAGCACGCCGACACCGGATGCCTGCGCCATCAATTCGACAGAGGTTGCCGCCAGACCGCCGTTCATGGGATTTTCCGTGACCACAAGAACAAGGGCATTTGCGTGGCAGAACAGCTTATCGTTTTTTGGGTCTGCCCGATGTGCTTCATAGGCAGGCAGCAGCAGAGGCCCATAGGCACCCATTTTTCCACTTTCAAGCATTTTTCCGAGGGTATCCCAGAGAATCGGCTTGATTTCCTCCAATTCCTGCTGCACCACAATATAGGAAACATCCTGTCGGTTGCCTGCGGTGGGGGTATAGCGACCGGCTTCGAGGATGGTTTCCAGAGTTTCCTTTGGAATGGGTTCCGGTCTGAACTGGCGGACAGAACGGCGGAACTGCATGAAATGCAGAAGATTTTCGGGGTTCATTTTGCAGCTTTCGTCTGCTTCTCTCACTTCTTCCATCGGCAGATCGGGGATGGAAACCGCGTTTTGGGGACAGACTGCCACGCAGTGTCCGCAGGCGAAGCAATCCCTTGCCACGCTTGCCTTGCCTTCCTTTACGCTGAGCACGCCGAAGAAGCAGTCCTTCACACAAAGACCGCAGCCGATACATTTTTCCGTATTTATTGTTACCATAAGATTTTCCTCCCTGTTTTTCTCTTTTTCCTGCATGATAGCATAATGAGAATTTTTTTGCAAAAAATACGATTTTTTTTTCAGCCTGTCCGTCAAAATCCTGCGTTGCGTTTCTTTGGAAAGTATGCTAGAATTATATCTTGATATGGTCTCTGTATTGGAAACAGATTGGAAACAGAAAAACGGAGAGATGAAGTAAGAAATGAGAATAAGGAGGAACGCTCTTGAACAAATATCTTAAACCAATCGGAATTTATGTGCTGATTTTTGTTGTTATTTTAGCGGCACTGGCGTATACAGGCCCGCAGATTCTTCCGCAGCGCAATGATGCGGCGCAGGAGGAATATGTCTACAGCGACCTGTTGAAGGAGCTGGACGAAAATAACGTGGCTTCTGTGGAGGTTTCCAGAAGAACAGAGGTTGGGGACTACGGTACGGCGGAGGCAACGCTGAAGGACGGCAGTGTCATCAGCGTGGATGTGCCGAGCATATCCGTATTACAGCAGGTGCTGGATGAAAAAGCCCTGACAAATGATGTGAAAATTGACGTTGGGGACTTGCAGAGAGAAAGTATGCTCTCTCAGGTGGTACCCTCTCTCATCATGATGATTGTGATGATTATCATCTTTATTCTGCTGTTTAACCGCATGCAGGGCGGCGGCGGAAAGATGAACAACTTCGGCAAGAGCAAGGCGAAAATGAGCGTTGACGGGGAAAACAAGGTAACCTTCGACAACGTGGCAGGCTGTGACGAAGAAAAGGGCGAGCTGGAGGAACTGGTAGAATTCCTGAAGGCACCCAAGAAATTTACGGAGCTTGGCGCGCGCATCCCGAAAGGCGTGCTGCTGGTGGGCCCTCCGGGTACCGGTAAAACCCTGCTTGCAAAGGCAGTTGCCGGCGAGGCAGGCGTACCCTTCTTCAGCATTTCCGGTTCCGACTTCGTGGAAATGTTTGTCGGTGTCGGTGCATCCCGTGTAAGGGACTTGTTTGAACAGGCAAAGAAAAACGCGCCCAGTATTGTATTTATCGATGAAATCGACGCTGTGGGCCGTCGCAGAGGTGCAGGTCTTGGCGGCGGACATGATGAACGTGAGCAGACACTGAACCAGCTGTTGGTTGAGATGGACGGCTTCGGCATTAACGAAAGCGTGATTATTATTGCGGCAACGAACCGTGCGGATATTCTGGACCCTGCGCTGCTCAGACCCGGTCGTTTTGACAGACAGGTTTATGTGGGCAGACCTGACGTAAAGGGCAGAGAAGCCATCCTGCGCGTACATGCGAAGGGCAAGCCGATGGCTCCCGAGGTGGATTTGAAGGTGGTTGCGCAGACAACGGCAGGCTTTACCGGCGCAGACTTAGCAAACCTTCTGAATGAAGCGGCACTGCTGACCGCAAGAGACGGCAAGAAGAAAATCGACATGGAAGAAATCCAGAAGGCACTGATTAAAATCGGTGTCGGGACGGAAAAGAAAACAAGAGTCATTGCCGAAAAGGAAAAATACATCACAGCATACCATGAGGGCGGTCACGCCATCCTCTTTGAGGTGCTGAGTGAGCTTGACCCTGTCCACAGCATTTCCATCATCCCTACGGGGATGGCAGGCGGCTACACG
>JBNMGO010000366.1:0-1907 GCA_050872285.1 Anaerotignum sp. | reverse complement strand
CTCTTGTATATTCCCAGATTTCCTCAGAGCCCGGCTCCGTTTTCGCCTGTCTCCCCCAGACCTGACTGCGGCTCACCCCATGCTCTCGCCAGTCTCCGCCGTCATTGGAATTGTTCAGCAGCAGCGGCTGAAAATTATCCATCGCGTGTGCAAATCTCGCCTCGGGTGTTTCGTTTGCTTCAAATTCCTCAAATAATCCGCGCAGCTCGTCCCTCTGGTCGTCGGGCAGTAAGCCAAAAATCCGCTCCGCCGCCTTTTTCTCCCGTTCCGCCTGCGTTGCCAGCCCTGCCGTGTCATAGGCATAAGTGTCCCCTGCATCAATCTCCACAATATCATGAATCAGCGCCATCATCATCGTTTTCGCAAGGTCAAATTCCGCATTGGCGTATTCCTTCAGCAGGTAAATCATCATCGCCATGTGCCATGCATGCTCGGCATCGTTTTCCCGTCTGCCGTGTCCGCTCAGGTGCGTCTGTCTGAGGATGTTCTTCTCCTTGTCCGCCTCCAGAATAAACGCCAACTGCTTCTCAAATCGTTTCCTGTCCATCGTTCTCCCTCTTTCTTCATAAGAAAAGCCTTAGACCTTTCGGTCTAAGGCTCATCGGCTTAATATCAATATTCGGGTTCAATCAGACCGTAGGTGCCGTTCTTTCTCTTGTAAACCACACTTACCTCGTCTGTCTCCGCATCGCGGAATACGAAGAAGCTATGCCCTACCAGTTCCATTTCCATAACGGCTTCTTCCGCATCCATGGGTTTTACGGCAAAGCGTTTTACCTTCTCGATTTTTACCAGAGGCTCGTCATCCAGACTTTCTTCGGGCACCAGAATTGCCGCATATTCTGCCGCATAAGCATCTGCGCCGTTTCTGATTTTGGTACGCATCCGTTTTTTATAACGGACAACCTGTCCCTCCAGAATATCCACTGTTTTGTCCATAGCGGCTGTCATGTCCGCATCCTGCACCTCTGCCCGTGCATATCTTTTATTCATAGGAATGGTTACTTCCACCGTAGCAACCTCTTTTTCAACACTTAATGTGATGGTTGCCTCTGTGTCCGCAGGGAACAGCTTGGCAATTCGGTCCATCTTCTTTTCGACCATTTCCTTTGTTTTGTCCCATACATCGATGTTTTTCCCAATAATGTTATAACGCATACTAACAACTCCCTTCGGGATTCTCTCATCTTCTCGGAGAATCAAAAACATATATCCAATCGGCACAATGCCGATGAGATTCAAAAATCAGTCAAAATAGATTTTCTGTTTACCTGTTATATTCTCCGTTATTTCGTAAAATCCTTCTTTCTTTTGAAAAAAATATCCGAAATTCCGAAATTTTTTTCACAGCAACCACAATCCGAAAGTTTGTGGGATTTTTATGCTTTCGTTTCCATAATCTGACTTATGGAACTGGGTATTTTTTCCACAGAAGCAGAAACGGCGGATTCTCGGGCTTTTCAAATCTCCACAATAAGTGACAATTCCTTCCCTTTTTCCACAAATTTTTTCTGCACAAGCTGTGGATATTGTGAATAACTTTGTGGAAAACTTAGGTTTCAGGGCTTTTTGTTGTGGATAAAACGTGGAATTTATCCACTTCTTCCACAGGCGCAAAATTCTGTTCATATCTGCCATAGGTTCACATAATCTTGTCCCATTCCGCCCAAAGAAAAAGACCTCAGATGAAAGGTGCATCCAAAGCCTTTTGATTTTCGTATGAAATTTTTTATGCTGTCAGCTCTGCAAATGCCTTCTGGTACGCCGCCTTTGTTCCTTCGTCAAAGCAAACCAGAATAATCTGCTCCATCGTATCATCCTTTTCCAGAAAATGCAGAATCTCGCCTACTGCAATTTTCGCCGCTAAATCAACCGGGAACCGATACACCCCCGTGCTGATGGAAGGG
>JBNMGO010000191.1:0-3624 GCA_050872285.1 Anaerotignum sp. | reverse complement strand
GCTGAGAGGTCTGCGCCCCGACATTCTTGCGGCGGAGGGGTTCTTTTTCCGCACGGAGGAAGGCGGAGAGCAGGCTGAGGGCAGGCTCGCCGAAGCAAGGGCATATCTGGGGTGCGAGGCGTTTCGGGAAGGCTTTTCGGCAGAGGATTGGGACGGGGAGCAGCTGTTTTCCGCCTTGCAGGAGGAAGGCTTTGCCGTTTCCGGCTTTTCCGCCTTCGGCAAAAAGGTAAAAATAAAGAGAAAATGAAGAAAATATTTGTGCTTAAAAAATATAAGCCCTCGAAGGAAACAGGATATTCCTTCGAGGGCAGTTTTTTATGATGAAATTCAGTGGTTTTGGCGAAATTTATCTGCAATCTGCGAAAGCAATTCAATTTCTTCCTCATCCAGACCGGTAACGTCGATGTTTCTTTTATCGGTCATACCCAGAAGATAATCGGTGGATACATGAAATATGCGGGCAAGCTTGAGCAATACTTCGTATGACGGATAACGATTATTTGATTCATAGGAGGAAACCGCGCTGATAGCCAGTCCGATTCGTTCAGCAACCTGTTTTTGCGTTAATTTTTTTTCCATCCGAAGGGAACGGAGTTTATCTCCCATATCTACCAACTGTATCACCCACCTTTACTGTCAGTGTATCAGCTATTATTTCTGTAATGGTGAAATAAATTACATAAAAACAGAAATTTTTATAGATGTGGAGTTTTGGGGCTTTTGGATTGCTTATATTGCGGTACTTCTGTTTTGGGGCTTTTCTCTTAACCACAATGTTGCTAAAATCGAAAAAGAGGTACATATTCCCTGTTATAAGCAACCGGATGAAGGACAGATATTCCGGTTCCTTTGAAGGATATAAAGATGGGTTTTCAATTAACTTTAACAGAACAAAATAAACGCAGAATTTCTGATAAAACAGTGTCTTGGGTGTTGCATCATCCGAGGTGCTGTTTTTTTCGGCGGAATTTTGTTTTATGTGCATGGAAAAAAGTCTTTCTGCCCTTTTTATGCGATATAAATTTTTGGAGAAAGCCTTGATTTTTCAAGGAAAAAGCGTTGACAATCCGGTGAAAATCAGTATATAATATTACGATAGTTTAGGAGGGTAATCGAAAGCCTTCCTTTTTTCCTTGCCTGAAACGAGGAAAGCATGAAATGAGATTAAAACGAGGAGTGACACACCCATGACAGAAAAGAAAGTTGTTTTGACCTATGACGGTCTGAAAAACATGGAAGCGGAGCTGGAAAATCTGAAAATCGTCCGCAGAAAAGATGTAGCAGAAAAAATCAAAGAAGCAAGAGGTCAGGGTGACCTTTCCGAAAATGCCGAATATGATGCAGCGAAGGAAGAACAGGCGGAAATCGAAGCGCGTATCGTGCAGCTGGAAAAAATGCTGCGTAATGCGGAAGTTATCGATGAAGAAGAAGGCGCAAAGGATACCATCAGCCTGGGCACAACCGTAACCGTACTGGATGTGGAATTTGACGAGGAGATGGAATACACCATCGTAGGCTCTGCGGAGGCAGACCCCATGAACGGCAGAATTTCCAACGAATCCCCTGTCGGCATGGCACTTCTGGGGCATAAAAAGGACGATATCATTATGATTGAAACACCTGACGGCGAAGTAGAATTCAAGGTGCTGAAATTTACAAAATAAAAACCATTACAAAAGAACGGACAGGAGGAAGAAAAGTGGCAGAAGAAAATAAGGAGTTGACCCAGCAGGAGCTGAGTGAACAGAATAAGATCAGAAGAGAAAAGCTGGCACAGATGCAGGAAGCCGGCAAGGACCCCTTCCAGATTGTAAAATATGACGTAACACACCACAGCGACGAAATCAGAGCAGACTTCGACGCACTGGAAAATAAGGATGTTTGCATCGCAGGCAGACTGATGAGCAAGCGTATCATGGGGAAGGCATCCTTCTGCAATATTCAGGACAGAAACGGTCTGATGCAGTCCTATGTCAGCAAGAATGACATCGGCGATGAGGATTACGCTGCATTCAAGAAATATGACATCGGCGATATCATCGGCATCAAGGGCTTTGTATTCAAAACAAAAACAGGCGAAATTTCCGTACACGCAAAAGAGGTTGTTCTGCTTTCCAAGAGCTTGCAGGTTCTGCCCGAAAAATTCCACGGTCTGAAGGATCAGGAACTGCGTTACAGACAGAGATATGTAGACCTGATTGTAAACCCCGAATCCAGAGATACCTTTATCAAGCGTTCCAAAATCATCACAGAAATCAGAAGATTCCTGGATGCAAAGGGCTTCTTAGAGGTAGAAACTCCCGTTCTGCAGACCATCCCCGGCGGTGCGTCCGCAAGACCTTTCATTACACACCACAATACACTGGATATCGATATGTACTGCCGTATCGCACTGGAGCTGCCTCTGAAGAGACTGATTGTCGGCGGCTTTGAAAGAGTATACGAAATCGGTCGTGTATTCAGAAACGAAGGCATTTCCGTTCGTCATAACCCCGAATTCACACTGATGGAGCTGTATCAGGCTTACACAGACTACAAGGGCATGATGGATATCACAGAAGAAATGTTCCGCACCGTAGCGCAGAACGTTCTGGGTACCACAAAGATTACTTACGGCGGCTATGACCTGGATCTGGGTCAGCCCTTCGCAAGAATCACAATGACAGACGCCGTAAAGCAGTTTACAGGCGTTGACTTCGATCAGGTGAAGGATACAGAGGAAGCAAAGAAAATCGCGACAGAAAAGGGCGTGGAATTTGAAGAACGCCATGTAAAAGGCGATATTCTGAACCTGTTCTTTGAAGAATTCGTAGAAAAGAACCTGATTCAGCCTACCTTCATCATTGACTACCCCGTAGAAATTTCTCCTCTGACAAAGAGAAAACCCGACAAACCCGAATTTACAGAAAGATTCGAGCTGTTTATTGTCGGCAGAGAATACGGCAACGCATACTCCGAGCTGAATGACCCCATCGACCAGCGTGCGCGTTTTGAATATCAGGAATACCTGCGTGAAAACGGCGACGATGAAGCAAATATGATTGATGAGGACTTCCTGACGGCTCTGGAATACGGCATGCCCCCTACAGGCGGTCTGGGCGTTGGTATCGACAGATTCGTTATGCTGCTGACAGAATCCGTTTCCATCAGAGACGTTATTCTGTTCCCGACCATGAAGCCTCTGGATAACGCAGGCGGCAAGAGTGACAGCGCAGCAAAGGCTGCTCCCAAGGCTGCACCCGAAAAGATTGATTTCTCCAAGGTGGAAATTGAACCTCTGTTTGCAGATTTTGTTGATTTCGATACCTTCAGCAAATCCGACTTCCGTGCGGTGAAGATTAAAGCATGCGAAGCGGTGAAGAAATCCAAAAAGCTGCTGCAGTTTACACTGGATGACGGCACAGGCGAGGACCGCACTATTCTGAGCGGCATTCATGATTATTATGAGCCCGAAGAACTGGTTGGCAAAACCTGCATTGCAATCACAAACCTGCCCCCCAGAAAAATGATGGGCATTGATTCCTGCGGTATGCTGATCAGCGCAGTGCATCACGAAGAAGGCGAAGAAAAGCTGCACCTGCTGATGGTGGATGAACATATCCCTGCAGGCGCAAAGCTGTATTG
>JBNMGO010000321.1:0-2245 GCA_050872285.1 Anaerotignum sp. | reverse complement strand
GATGAGGAAACGAGAAACAGATACATCAAGCTGCATGAGCTTTTGACGTATGACGACCTGATGGGAAAACAATATCTGACGAAAAAGCTTTTGCCGCAGGAGCAGAAACAGGAATAAAAATAAGAACCTTCTGATTGGATGCAAAATCGGAGGGTTCTTTTTCTCTGAAACCCTATTTTTGGCAAAAAACTCTTGACTCTACAATCGTTGTAGAGTTTAATGTAATCATATATTTTTTATGTATTTTTACAAAAGCATAAATAACCTACAAAAGATTCTTTAAAGCACAGAAAGGAGTTTCCTATGGAAAGAAACCTCACCACCGGCAGTGTCGGTAAAAATATACTCATATTCTCCCTGCCCTATCTGCTTTCTTATTTTTTGCAGACGCTTTACGGCATGGCGGATTTATTCATCATCGGGCAATTTGACGGCGTTGCCAGCACCACCGCTGTTTCCATCGGCTCTCAGGTGATGCACATGCTGACTGTTATGCTCGTTGGGCTTGCCATGGGGACAACCGTCAGCATTGCGCGCGCAGTCGGCGGCAGAAACCATAAGCAGGTTTCGGAAAGCGTCGGCAATACCGTGACGCTCTTTTTCGGGCTTTCCCTTGTTCTGACGGCATTGCTGCTGCTTCTGGTGCGCCCGATTGTCGGCGTGATGTCCACCCCTGCGGAGGCAGTAGACGGTACGGTTGCATATCTGACCATCTGCTTTCTGGGGATTCCCTTTATTACGGCTTATAACATCATCAGCTCCATTTTCCGCGGCATGGGTGACAGCAAAAGCCCGATGTATTTCATTGCGATTGCCTGCGCGGCAAATATCGCGTTGGATTATCTCTTCATCGGTGCGCTTGATTTTGGCCCTGCCGGTGCGGCACTCGGCACAACCCTTGCACAGACCATCAGCGTGGCAGTTTCTCTGTTTATGATTCTGAAGCGGAAAAGCATTTCCCTTTCCAAGGGGGATTTTCATCCGCGCCGTCCCGTTGTGGGGCAGATTCTGCAGATTGGTGTACCTGTTGCCCTGCAGGATGGGCTGATTCAGATTGCATTCATCGTGATTACCATTATTGCGAACCGCAGAGGGCTGAATGATGCGGCGGCAGTCGGCATTGTGGAAAAAATCATCGGGTTTGTATTCCTTGTACCTTCCTCCATGCTCTCGACTGTTTCGGCACTGGGGGCGCAGAATATCGGGGCAGGCAAGCCGGAAAGAGCCGTGCAGACCCTGCGCTACGCCATCTGCATTACGGTTGGCTTCGGGCTTTGCGTCTGCATCGGGGTGCAGTTCTGCGCGGAACAGATTGTTGCGCTTTTTACCGACCGGCAGGCGGCAGGCGGCGCAGAGGTGATTTGTTTTGGCGGACAATACCTGCGCAGCTATATTCTCGACTGTGTTTTTGCAGGGATTCATTTCAGCTTCAGCGGCTATTTCTGCGCCTGCGGCAAGTCGATTCTTTCCTTCCTGCACAACATCAGCTCCGTTGTTCTGGTGCGCGTGCCAGGGTCGTATCTTGCATCCATGCTCTTCCCTGATACGCTGTTCCCCATGGGGTTGGCTTCGTCAGGCGGCTCGCTGCTTTCCGTAGTGCTCTGCATCATTTTCTATTTGAAGTTTTGCCGCGGGAAAAATCCGACAGCAGAGAGGGCGTGAGTTTCATGGAGATGCTTTTTTCCATCGGGGATATGGCAAAGCTGTTTCACCTGAGCGTAAGCAGTCTGCGTCATTATGAAACCGTGGGGCTGCTCAGACCGGAGCACATCGACCCCGATACAGGTTACCGTTACTACAGCACGCGCCAGTTTGAAGTACTGAATACCATACGCTATCTGCGTGCATTGGATTTGCCGTTGAAGGAAATTGATGATTTCTTACAGAACAGAGATATTGACCGCATGGAAGAAAAGCTGCGCCAGCAGAAGGCGGCGGTCATGGAAAAGCAGCAGGAATTGCAGCGCATTGCGCGCAAGATTGATAACCGCTTACAGCAGCTTGCCCTTGCGCAGACTGCCGTTTTGGATAAAATTGAACCGGTACAGGCACCTGCCTGCCGCATGGTCTGGCTGGAGGGTTCCCTGAAAATCAACAAATACGTTGACATGGAAACCCCTATCGGGCGTCTGCTTCGCTTTGATGCAGAGGCGGTTGTTTTCATCGGGAAGGTCGGTGTCGGGATTTCTGCAGAGCATCTGCAGGAGAGTTCTTTTTCACAGTATGACGGGATATTTCTTGTACT
>JBNMGO010000415.1:0-1508 GCA_050872285.1 Anaerotignum sp. | reverse complement strand
TCCTCCTGCTTCATATTCAGGGGAACCTGACAGGCAATGCGAATCTGCCATTTCACGATATCGACACCGCTGATTTCCTCTGTGATGGGATGCTCCACCTGCAAACGGGTATTCATTTCGATGAAATAAAACTGTCCATCGGGGGCAAGCAGAAATTCCACCGTCCCTGCGTTGGTGTAGTTCGCCGCCTTTGCCGCCAGAACCGCCGCATCCATCATTTTTCTGCGGATATCCTACGTCATGACGGGACTGGGGGTTTCCTCAAGCACCTTCTGCTTATTGAGCTGCAAAGAGCAGTCTCTTTCGCCCAGACAAAGGATATTGCCCTCGTGGTCCGCCAGAATCTGCATTTCCACATGGCGCACATGGGTGAGATACTTCTCTAAGAAAACATCCCCATTGCCGAAGGCACTTTCTGCTTCACGCGATGCCGTATGGAACGCATCCTCAAGGTCTTCCTCTCTGACCACCACGCGGATGCCCTTGCCGCCGCCGCCTGCGGTTGCCTTTACCAGAAGCGGATAGCCGATTTCCTTCGCATATTTCTTTGCTTCTTCCACGTCTTTGAGGACTTCCGTCCCGGGAACAACCGGCACACCGACCTGCTGCATCAGCTGACGGGAGGTATCCTTATCGCCCATAGCAGAGATGACCTCGCTTTTCGGGCCGATAAAGACAATGCCGTTTTCCTCGCAAAGCTTGGCAAAGCCTGCATTTTCGGAAAGAAAGCCATAGCCGGGGTGAATGGCTTCGGCATTCGTTGCCAGAGCCGCGCTGATGATGTTTTTCTGATTTAAGTAGCTGTCTGCCGCCGCATTGCCGCCGATGCAGATGCGTTCATCCGCCAGGGCAACGGGCAGGGAATTTCTGTCCGCCTCGGAATAGACAGCCACCGTCTCGATGCCCATTTCCTTGCAGGCACGGATGATGCGGACTGCCACTTCGCCTCTGTTGGCAACGAGAATTTTAGAAAACATTTCTTGTCACTCCTTGATAAGTGCAAAGGAAAACTCTGCACTGACACACAATTTACCGTCTACATAGCCTTTGCCCTCCGCCCAGTAGAAGGGGCCTTTATGCTTGAGCAAAGTACATTCTGTTTCGAATACATCCCCGGGATGTACGGGGTTTTTAAAGCGTACCTTATCCAGTCCCGTAAAGAAGGGAGTAATGCCCTCCGCTTCGCCGGAAAGCAGGACACACGCACTCTGCCCCAGAATTTCACAGAGAATCACACCGGGAACAACGGGGTTGCCGGGGAAATGTCCCTGCAGGAAAAATTCATCCCCACGGATGGTTTTCTTGCCGTAAGCCTTGCCCTCTCTCAGCTCTGCTTCATCAATCAGAAGCATGTGGTCTCTATGGGGCAGGATTTTTTTGATTTCTTCCTGATTCATCAGTTTTCCTCCTTTTCGGGCAGGATGCGAACCAAGGGCTGACCGAATTCAACAATCTGCCCGTTATCCACGCAGACTGCGGCAATCGTACCGTCCAGCTACGCTTCGATA
>JBNMGO010000089.1:0-5817 GCA_050872285.1 Anaerotignum sp. | reverse complement strand
GCATATGATAATGTTATTCAGGCAATGTGCGGCATGATGGAAATGACAGGCTTTGCGGATGATGTACCCACAAAGGTTGGCCCTGCCATCGGCGATAACTTCACAGGTCTGACAATGGCGCTGGCTATCACCATGGCATATTATAATAAATTGCAGACAGGCAAGGGTCAGCGTCTGGATGTTGCCATGATGGACTGCCTGTTTGGCATCATGGAAAGCCCCATCATGTATAAGGAGCTGCTGAACGAGGAAATCACACGCTGCGGCAACACAGACCCTACCCTGTTCCCTTATGATGTTTACCCCTGCAAGGACGGCTATTTCTCCGTCGGCGTAGCGGCAGGCTCTTCCTCCGAATGGGAAAGATTCTGCAATGCCATCGGCATGCCCGAACTGCTGCAGGAAGAAAAATACAGCACAAACGAAGGACGTGTTGCTCTGTATGATGAGCTGACACCTAAGATTCTGCCCTTCTTTGCATCCAAAACAAAGGCAGAACTGGACGAAGCATTCGCGGCAAGCAAGCTGCCCTGCTCCCCCGTTAACACCATTCCCGAACTGATGCATCATCCTCAGCTGGAAGCAAGAGGCATGCTGATTCCTCTGGACGATGCAGGCGTTGGACATTACACCGCTATGGGCAACCCTATGATGTTGAGCGAAACACCCGCAGTCATCGAAAAGGGCGCACCTGCCATGGGCATGGATACGGATGCAGTGCTGAAGGAATTCGGCTACACAGAAGAACAGATTAAGGCATTTTATGCAAACGAAATCGTGTAAGCACTTGATTTCTGCCGGAAATCGGTTCTAAAATAAAATCAGAAATTTTGCGGTTTTGCGGAATGGATCTTGTCTGTTCCGCAGCACCGCCGCAATCATACAAAAGAAATTCTAAAGGAGGAGGAAAGACATAAATAAAAAGCCGTTATCTGAAAAATATGAAGTTGGTCTGATGATAGCGAGCCTGTGCATTGTTGCCGTTATGGTAATCGGTCTTACGGCTTTTCCGGAGCAGGGGGTTGCGCTGTCGCATAAGATTATGAATCTCTTGACGCATAACTTCGGCTCTGTCATGCAGTTTATCGCACTGGGCATTTTGATTTTCTTAATCGTGCTTGCCCTTTCAAAATACGGGAACATCAGATTGGGGAACGAAAAGCCCGAATATTCCACGATGTCCTGGGTGGCAATGATGCTCTTCTGCGGCAATGGCGCAGGTACTGTTTACTGGGCATTTCTGGAATGGGGCTATCATTTCAACGCTGCACCGCAGTTAAACGGTGTGGAAATCAGCGAAGCGTATAATTATGAACAGTCTCTGGCGTACTGCTTCTATGACTGGGGCCCGATTGCGTGGGCAATGCTCTGCGTATTCGTTCTGCCCTTTGCATATCATTACTATATTAAAAAGGACAAAGAGCTGCGCTTTTCTCAGCTTTGCAAATACACCGTCGGCGAGAAGGCAGTAAAGGGATTCTTCGGTAAATTTGTAGACTTCCTGTTTATCTTCTCCGCTATCGGCTCTGTTGCAATCACAGCAGGTACCTCCGGCTCTACCATCGCAGCCACGATTTCCGATTTAATTGGGATTCCCAACTCCTTCGGGCTGACCGTTGGCGTGCTTCTGGGCGTAACCATTATTTACACATTGACCTCCATGTCCGGTGCGGCAAAGGGCATGAAAAAGATTTCGGATGCAAACGTATATGCCTGCTGTGCATTGCTGCTGTTCATCTTCATCGTAGGGCCAACCAGATTTATTCTGGACGGCATTGTAAACGCACTGGGGCTGATGACAACAAACTTCATCCGCATGACAACCTGGACAGACCCCGTTGCGGCAACCGGCTACCCCCAGACATGGACCGTATTCTATCTGATTTACTGGTTCGTATTCGGTCCGTTTACAGGGCTGTTTGTTGCAAAGATTTCCAAGGGCAGAAAAATCAAGGAAATCATTGCAAATATGCTGCTGGCAGGCTCTGCCGGTCTGATTTTCTTCTTCGGCATTATGGGCGGCTATCAGATGGATCTGAGAATCAAGGGCATTCTGGATATTCCTTATATGCTGGCAAACGGTCTTTCTGAAAATATCGCATTGGCAACGATGCACACTCTGCCCTTCAGCAAGATTGCAATGTGTGTATATCTGTTTGTGATTGTGCTTTTCCTGGCAACAACCATGGATGCTATCTCGCAGACACTTTCCACCACGATTGCAAAGAAGCTGGATGAAAAGGGCGAAGCACCCAAGCCTTTGAAATTCGCATGGTGCCTGATTCTGTGTGCACTGCCGATTGCAATCTACTTCATCGGCACAGATATCAATACCATCAAATCCATCGTTCTGCTTTCCGGCTTCCCTCTGGTTATCCTCTTATTCATCATTTATTACGGATTGCTCAGAGAAATGAAGAAGGACTTTGGACATAAAACAAAAGAAGAAATCATGCAGGAAGGCGCACCTCCTGCGGAAGAAAACTTAAGCTAATCCCTCATTTGAATATATAATAAGATATCCGTATGGCACACTGCGTTTTTATGCTATATGGATATTTTATTTTCGGGGAAAATCTAGTATGATGGAGGAAAAGGGAAGGAGAGGAAACAAATGCTGTTAAAGGATGCGCTGAGCTTTGACCAGTTTCTGAAAATGATAGACCAATGCTATGATGAAATTTTCATCTGGGATAAGAATGGGAAAATTGTATATCTGAATGATGCCTGCTATCGGCATTACGGACTGCGCCCTGAGGGCTTTGTGGGGAAAACCCTGCAGGAGTGTACGGAGAACGAAAAGCTATGGTCGCCAAGCTGCGTTTCAATGACCTTTGATGAAAAAAGACCCATGATGCAAAAGCAGAAAACCTTTCTGGGGATTGATATTGTCACGATTTCCGTGCCAATCATGGATGAAAACGGCGAGGTGCAGTATGTGCTGCAAAGCGTGCGCGATAAGGATGATACGCTGTATAAGGTGCTTTCCTCCCAGATGCTGCAGGAGGGACAGGCGGAGGAGAGCGAAACCAAAATCATCTATAAGGGGGATGCCATGCGGCAGACGCTGCACATGGCGGAGAAAATCGCAAAATCGAAGGCGCCCGTGCTGATCCTGGGGGAAACAGGGACGGGCAAAAGCCTTCTGGCGAAATATATCCATGAGCACAGCGACCGCAGGGACAAGCCCTTCCTGAGCATTAACATTGCCAGCCTGAGTCCTTCGATTATCGAATCGGAATTGTTTGGCTATAAAAAGGGCGCATTTACGGGGGCGGAAAAGGACGGCAGAATCGGTCTGTTTGAAGCGGCAAACGGCGGCACGCTTTTTCTGGATGAAATCGGCGAACTGCCGTATGATTTGCAGGCGAAATTCCTGCATGTTTTACAGGAGGAAACGGTTATTCCCGTCGGCTCGCACACGCCCATCAAGCTGGATATCCGTGTGCTTTGCGCGACAAACTG
This sequence comes from Anaerotignum sp., assembly GCA_050872285.1. Taxonomy (GTDB): domain Bacteria; phylum Bacillota; class Clostridia; order Lachnospirales; family Anaerotignaceae; genus Anaerotignum_A. The sequence continues at coordinate 2,352 of JBNMGO010000089.1, read as the reverse complement.
CGATTTGCGGAAGATGATTGAGGCAGGGAAATTCCGAGAGGATTTATACCATAGAATCAACATTTTTGATATGCTGATGCCCCCTCTGAGAAAGCGGCAGGAGGATATTGAGCCGCTGGCGGTGTATTTTCTGAATCTTTTCAATAAAAAATATGAGCGGAATGTGGAGATTTCGGAGCGTGTTATGGAGCTGTTCAAGCGGTATCCCTGGAAGGGGAATATTCGCGAATTGTCGAATGTCATTGAACGCGGCGTGCTGACGGCGGAAAACCGCACGATTGAGATTACCAATCTGCCTGAAAGCTTTTTCCATGTGGAGAATGAAAAACCGGTCGGCTGTGCGGTGCTTTCGCAGAATCTTTCCTTTGATGAAGCAATCGCGGCATATGAAAAGAAGGTCATTCAGGAGGCGTATGCGAAATGCAAGAGCAGCCGAAAGGTGGCGGAACAGCTGCAGATGAGCCAGTCCAAGGCGAATCGGCTCATTCAGAAATATGTGACGCATGCGGAGAAATAACAGGGCAGAACGAATTTGTTTTACAAAAAAATATGCCGGAGAAATCCGACACAGCATAAGAAGAAAGCGGCACCTTTCGGAATTCCGCTTAGGAAACCAGAAAAAAACCAAGGTTTTCTTAAGCGAAGCTTCCTCAGGATGCCGCTTTTTTGCATATTATTCTGTTTCTTCGCGGCGCAGAGCACCGTTTTTCAGCTTTGTCAGCAGAGAAACAAGCCTGCGCAGATCCACGGGCTTGGAAAGATGCCCGTCCATGCCTGCTTCCAGACAGGCGGAAACATCCTCCGCAAAGGCATCTGCCGTCATGGCAACAATCGGGATATTGCCGATTTCCTTGCGTCTGCGGATTTCTCGGGTGGTTTCCTTCCCATCCAGAAGGGGCATCTGCACATCCATCAGAATTAAATCGTAGGCAGCTGCGCCCTTTTCGGCAAGCAGATCCAGGCAGACCTGCCCATTTTCGGCGCGCTCTGTCAGAATTCCGTATTCCGCAAGCATCACATGGATGATTTCCCAGTTTAATTCGTTATCCTCCGCCACCAGAATACGCAGTCCTGCGAAGGTTCCTGTGGTTTCGGCGGAATCTGCAGCGGTGTGCGTCTGCGGCTGTTTTGCAATGGGAAGGGTGACCTCTACGAAGAAGGTTGTTCCCTCGCCCAAGGCACTGCGGCACGCGATACTGCCGCCCATTAAATCGACCATCTGCTTCACAATGGCAAGCCCCAGACCGGAACCCTGAATGCTGCTTGTTTTGCTGTCCGCCGCGCGGGTGAAGGTGCTGTACATGGTCTGTTGAAATTCCTCGCTCATGCCCATGCCGGTATCGGAAATTTCATAGCACAGGCAAACGGCATCGGGCTGTTGGGTCGGCTGTTCGGCAACCCGAAAGTGGACGGTGCCGCCGTTTTCCGTATATTTGATGGCATTGGAAAGCAGATTCAGCAGGATTTGCTTCAGCCGCAGGGAATCCCCGAAAACGGTTTCCTCGGTGATATCCGCGAAGGAAAGCGAAACGGCAATATTTTTATCCTCCGCCCATTCCTGTATCATTTCATACATTTCCACCGCAGTCGCGCGGACGGAAAAATTCGTGGGGTTCAGTGCCATTTTGCCGCTTTCCACCATGGAGATATCCAGAATATCATTGATGAGCGTCAGCAGATGATTCCCCGAAGTGGTGACCTTATCCAGACATGTTTTCGCATAGGCGGGGTCATCCAGATGGTGCTTGGCGATTTCCGTCATGCCGATGACAGCATTCATGGGCGTGCGGATATCATGCGACATGGAGGAAAGGAACTGCGTTTTCGCCTGATTTGCCCGTTCCAGCATCCGCAGGGTTTTGCGCTGTTCGTTGTTCATGGAAAGCATATAAAAGCCATCCAAAAACATCAGCAGAAGCAGACCGCCGCCGATGATATTGACAATCGTCCAGTCGATGCCCTCGGTTTTGATATGGGAAACGGGAATGTAGCCCAGAATATCCAAATCCATAGCTTCACCGATGCTCGAAAAATAAAAATAGCAGGGCTCACCCTTGGCATCCTGATATTCCAGCAGACCGCTGTCCTCATTTTTCAGGCGTTTTTCCAGTTGGTACATCTGGTTATCGTCCTCCGCAAAGTTGTAGCTGCGGATAAATTCCGGAAAGCTGCGGGAGCGCAGGGAAGGGGACTGCACGATATAGCCGCCGTCCTGCGAAATCAGGCTGACCTCCGCGTCGGCGTAATCAATCGGGAAAACCCAGCTTTTCTGCAGATATTCCACGGGAATCAGCCGCAGGAGCAGATAGGGGCGATCGGTGCCGTCGGCTTCGTGAATCAGCACCCTTGTGC
>JBNMGO010000061.1:0-6730 GCA_050872285.1 Anaerotignum sp. | reverse complement strand
TAGGAGAGCAGTGGTCACCGCAAACCGCGCCTGCCAGTGTTGCTGCTACTGTAATGGTCAGCATTTCACTGCCTGTCTGCATGATAGGTACAACGATAGGCAGGAGGATACCAAAGGTACCCCAGGAAGTGCCTGTTGCAAAGGCAAGGAACACTGCGATGCAGGATACGATAATGGGGATGAAGGTCTGCAGAACGCCTGTGCTGTTTGCCAGAATACCTGCAACGAATACATCCGCGCCCAGAAGCCCTGTGATACCGGACAGTGTCCATGCAAAGGTCAGAATCATGATTGCAGGAACCATTGCCTTAAAGCCTTCGGGGAGTGCCTCCATGAACTGGCGGAAGGTCAGCACGCGGCGAGGGATATACAGCACGAAGGTAATCAGCAGTGCTGCCGCAGAGCCCAACAGCAGACCTGTGGGTGCGGAGCAGTTTGCGAAGGCATTGATGAAGCTTTCGCCTTCAAAGAAGCCGCCTGTATAAATCATACCGATGATACAGCAGAAAATCAGCACGATAACGGGCAGAACCAGGTCAATTACCTTACCATTGCCCACTACCTCTGCATTTGCATCTGCGCCTGCAAAGGGTCTTGCATCTGTGGTGTACAGATCGCCGTTCAGCTGTGCATTTCTTTCATGCTGCAGCATGGGGCCGAAGTCTGTGTTTGTAATCGTCAGTGTCAGCATTGCTACGATGCTCAGCAGTGCATAGAAGTTATAGGGGATAGATCTGATGAACAGTTCCAGACCGTTCATGCCCTCAACCACGCCGGCTACTGCCGCAGCCCAGGAGGAAATGGGGGCAATGATACAGATGGGAGCCGCTGTTGCGTCAATGATATACGCAAGCTTTGCTCTGGAAACCTTATGCGTATCTGTTACGGGACGCATAACGGAGCCTACGGTCAGGCAGTTGAAATAGTCATCCACGAATACCAGCACACCCAGCAGGAAGGTGGACAGCAGTGCGCCCCTTCTTGTTTTGATTGCCTTGACTGCCCAACGGCCATACGCCGCAGAGCCGCCTGCCTTATTCATCAGCGCAACCATGATACCCAGAATAACGAGGAAAATCAGAATCCCCACGTTGCCGCTGTCGGAAAGCTTTGCCAGCATGCCGCCGTCTGTGATATCAGTGAAAATTGTCAGGTAGGTCAGCTTGGGGTTGAAGTTCGCATAGAACAGACCGCCAACCACGATACCGATAAACAAAGAGGAATAAACCTCCTTTGTAATCAGTGCCAGAATGATTGCAACCAGGGGAGGTACCAGAGACCATACGGTTGCATACATATTGCTTGTGTGTTCTGCCGCTTCCGCATCGCCCGCGAAAACGGTTACGGACATGGCTGCCGCTACCAGAACAACCACAAAGAGCATACCAAGCCATGTGTTTTTGATGTTGCTTTTGGTTTTCATAACCCTTCTCCTTTCAGAAAATCTTAAATGATAAAAACAGTAATAAAGGAATAAATAAGATGATATCGGTTGTCCCCAAATTTCGGAAACAAAAAAGCCCTGCGCAAAGCGCACGGCATCAGAAACATAAGAATATGCTCAAACTCCGATAGCGCTCCACATTCGTGACAGTACATTACATCTTTTGCAATGTCCCAGCAGCCTTTCCCCTTGGGCAGGAAAAACCACTTCGGCAACGCCGCCTTTTTCCCCTCCTGCCGCCCACAGCAGGATTGGAGAGGATACTCATCGTCATTGCGCCTCTATCTTCCTTATTTGTTGTCTGACGTTTCCGTCGGACTATTCTTCATTCATAACATACCCGGAACACAAAGTCAAGCCTTTCTGTAAAAAAGAACAGGTTTTGCGGTTTTTTGTGGACTTTTGCGTGAAAACAGGTGCAAACGGTTTTTCCCGGGATACATGCGCGCTTTTTCGGCGGCAATGCAGCACGCCTTTGTTTTTTATTCACATATTCGCATGAATCCTGCATAAATTCTGTATACAATACACATTCGCACAGATTCTATCGGAATTGCCGAAGCATTTTTTCAGGGAATGACAGCAAAATCTATATAGTTTTCTTTGTTTTTCCTGCCATTTTTTGTCTATTTTATCTGTCGCATTTTTGCTTTTCTCTGTTCTCGCTCTGCAATTCGCTAAAATTGAATAATTATACACATATTTATTGACTTCACCCCTGAGGGGTATATAATAAGAATAAATCATCATTACCATGGGGTAATCATTTATTTCAGAAGAAAAGGAAAGGAAGGAACAGCCTGATGAAGCATAAAGTATACATCGACGGGCAGGCAGGCACAACGGGCCTGCAGCTGCGTCAGAAGCTGCAAAATCACAAGGATGTGGAAATCCTCTTAATCAGCGAGGAGCTGCGAAAGGATGAAGCGGAACGAAAAAGACTGATGAACGAGGCAGAGGTCGTTTTTCTCTGTCTGCCGGATGATGCGGCAAGAGAGGCAGTCAAGCTGGTGGAAAACCCGAACACCTGCATCATTGATGCCAGCACAGCCCACCGCACAGACCCCGATTGGGTATACGGCTTTCCCGAGCTTTCCCCTCTGCATAAGGAAAAAATCAAGAACGCAAAGCGCATTGCCAATCCCGGCTGCCATGCAACAGGCTTTATTGCGGCGGTGTATCCCCTGATTCAGCTTGGCATCATCGGGACGGATTATCCCCTGACAGCGCATAGCCTGACAGGCTACAGCGGCGGCGGCAAGGCAATGATTGCCGAATACGAAGCAGAGGATCGTTCTCCCCTCTTCGACAGCCCGAGACAGTACGGCTTAGGGCAGAAGCACAAGCACCTGCCTGAAATGCAGTATGTGACAGGGATTGACACACCGCCTGTTTTCTGTCCCATCGTTGGGGATTATTACAGCGGCATGGCAACCTGCATCCCTCTGATTGCTTCTTTCTTCAAAAAGAAGGTCACAAAGGACGAGCTGTTGGCTCTCTTGACAGAATATTATAAGGATGCAAAGCTGATTAGTGTCGGCACAGAGGAAACGAATTTCTTAGCAGCCAATCCCCTGCGGGATACGAATGAACTCAAGCTTTACCTCGAAGGCAACGATGAGAGAATGACGCTCATCAGCGTATTCGACAACTTAGGCAAGGGCGCATCCGGCGCGGCAGTGGAAAACATGAATATCGTATTAGGTCTGGATGAAACGACCGGTTTACTATAAGGAGGAAATAATATGCAAAAGATAAACAGCGGTGTCACAGCACCCAAAGGCTTTCTTGCCGGCGGTCTGCATTGTGGCGTAAAAACAAACAATACCGCAAAAAAGGATATTGCCATCATTTACAGCGAAAAGCCCTGCACAGCAGCAGCGGTTTATACACAGAATAAGGTTTTCGGCGCACCCATCACCGTTACCAGAAAAAACATTGCGGACGGCATGGCGCAGGCAGTTGTCTGCAACAGCGGCAACGCGAACACCTGCAATGCGGACGGCGTGGAAAAGGCGGAGAAAATGTGCGTTCTGGCGGCAGAAGCACTGCATCTGAAACCTGAGGATATCATCGTAGCCTCTACAGGGGTCATTGGGCAGGTACTTCTCATTGAGCCTATCGAAAAAGGCATTGCGGCACTGGCTCCCATCATTTCCAGAGAAGGCAATCTGGATGCCGTACAGGCAATCATGACAACAGACACAAAGCCCAAGGAAGAGGCTTACGAAATCGAGATTGGCGGCAAATCCGTTAAAATCGGTGCAATGGCAAAGGGCAGCGGCATGATTCACCCCAACATGGCAACTATGCTTGGCTTTTTAACCACAGACGCGGCAATCACAACACCGATGTTGCAGAAGGCATTGAAGCTTGCAGTCGATGATACATTTAATATGGTAAGCGTAGACGGTGACACTTCCACAAACGATATGGTTTCCATCATGGCGAACGGCATGGCGGAAAACCCTGTTATTGACAAGGAAGGCGCGGATTTTGATTTATTCGTTTCGGTTGTGAAGGAAATCTGCACCTCTATGGCGAAGAAGATTGCCGGGGACGGCGAAGGTGCAACAAAATTAGTAGAATGTACCGTTACAGGCGCACCGACGATTCCTCTGGCGAAGGCGATTGCGAAATCCGTAATCACCTCCAGCCTGACAAAGGCGGCGATGTTTGGCGCGGATGCCAACTGGGGGCGTATCCTCTGCGCGATTGGCTACACAGAAGGTGATTTTGCCGTAGACACGATTCAGGTGGATATTTCCTCGCCCAAGGGCAGTATTCTGGTTTGCGAAAACGGCGCAGGCGTTGCCTTTGATGAGGACAAGGCGAAGGAAATCCTTTTGGAAGATGAGATACATATTGAGATTGCAATGAAGCAGGGCGATGCAAGCGCGACTGCGTGGGGCTGCGACCTGACATACGATTATGTGAAGATCAACGGGGACTACCGCACTTGATACCATAAAACCGTGGGATTCCATCCCACACCCTGCAAGGGGGATAATCCCCCTTGACCCCTATACTTGCAGCAACATTCTGTTGCTGCTGTGGCAAATATCTAGGAAAACGACTTTGATAAATTTCCTTACAGGAAAGAAATACAAAGGAGAAAGGTAATGGAAGATATGAATATAAACAGCGTAAAGGCGAAGGTGCTGACAGCCGCCCTGCCTTATATCCAAAAATACAACGGAAAAACAGTTGTCGTAAAATACGGCGGCAACGCCATGGTTCACCCCATGCTGAAAAAAGCAGTGATGAGCGACATTATCCTGCTGAAGCTGGTCGGCATCAACATCGTTCTGGTGCATGGCGGCGGCCCCGAAATCAGCAGTATGCTGAAGCGTCTGGATATCCCCTCCAAGTTTGTGGACGGTCTGCGGTATACGGATGCGGAAACGATTGAAATCGTACAGATGGTGCTTTCCGGCAAGACCAACAAGGATCTGGTTTCCCTGATTGAACAGCTCGGCGGTACGGCAATCGGCATGTGCGGCATTGACGCAGGCATGATTCAGGCGAAAAAACTGGAAGGTGATTACGGCTATGTCGGCGATATCACCCACATCAACACAGAACCCCTTGAAAACGCTATTGCAAACGGCTATATTCCCGTTATCGCAACGGTCGGTACGGATTTAGACGGCAATGTATACAACATCAACGCAGACACCGCCGCCGCAGAAATCGCAACGGCTTTGCAGGCAGAAAACATCATCACCCTGACCGATATCCGCGGACTTCTGCAGGATGTCAATGACCCTGATTCTCTGATTTCCACCGTAACGATGGATGATATTCCCGCTCTGATGGAAAGAGGGATTATCAGCGGCGGCATGATTCCCAAAATCAAGGGTCTGGAGGCTGCCATCAAGGCAGGCGTAAAGAAAGCCGTTATGATTGACGGCAGAATCGAACATTCCATCCTTATCGAGATGTTCTCCGATGAAGGTATCGGCACAATGTTCACAAAATAAAAAGCATGGAAAGACGGAAAGAAGGAATCTCAATGAGCTTTGAAGATATTAAAAAAATGGATGACGCCTACGTCATGCATACCTATGGACGGTATCCTGTAGCAATCGACCATGGCAAGGGTGCGATTTGTTATGACCCTGCCGGCAAATCCTATATCGACTTCACCAGCGGCATCGGGGTAAACTCCCTCGGCTTCGCGGATGAAGGCTGGGTTGCGGCAGTCACGGCACAGCTGAATAAATTGCAGCATATTTCCAATCTGTACTACACAGAGCCCTGCGTTCTGGCGGCAAAGCTGATCTGCGAAAAAAGCGGCATGAAGAAGGTATTCTTCGGCAACAGCGGCGCAGAAGCCAACGAAGGTGTCATTAAGGCGGCAAGAAAATACTCCTTCCAGAAATACGGCGAAGGCAGAAGCAAAATCGTTGCACTGGAAAACTCCTTCCACGGCAGAACCATGGCGGCGCTTTCCGCAACCGGGCAGGATGCGTATCACAACTTCTTCTTCCCCTTTGTAGACGGCTTTGTGTTCGCAAAGGCGAATGACACCGCGGACACCATTTCCAAGCTGACGGACGATGTCTGCGCCGTTATGATGGAAATGGTGCAGGGCGAAGGCGGCGTTATGCCCCTGGAGAAGGAATATGTGCAGGCAGTTTATGCGGCTTGTCAGGAAAAGGATATTCTCTTTATCGTGGATGAGGTACAGACAGGCGTTGGCAGAACCGGCACCTTCTACAGCTATCAGCAGTTCGGGATTCAGCCCGATTTAGTCTCCTCCGCAAAGGGACTGGGCGGCGGTCTGCCCATCGGTGCGGTGCTGTTCGGCGAAAAAACACAGGATACCCTGATTCCCGGCGACCACGGCTCCACCTTCGGCGGCAACCCCGTTGTCTGCGCCGGTGCGGTTGAGGTGCTGAACCGCATGGATGATGCCTTTTTGCAGAACGTAACCGCAAAGGGCAAGCACATGCGCGAGGAAATCGAAAAAATGCCCCATGTGACAGGCGTTGCAGGCATGGGCATGATGCTTGGGATTGAACTGGATATTGATGTAAAGCCTGTGGTGACTGCGCTGATGGAAAACGGACTTCTGGTGCTGACCGCAAAGCACAAAATGCGTCTGCTCCCTCCTCTGAATATTGCACAGACAGAGCTGGAAAAAGGGCTTTCCATCCTGAAAAACACGCTTGCAGCTCTTTGATTTTAAACACAAATAGGGTATAATAAAAAGATACTATCGACATAAGAAACTCCGACAGGGGTTGGGGAGGGGACGGCGTCCCCCGGAAAGAGAGGAAC
>JBNMGO010000171.1:0-3893 GCA_050872285.1 Anaerotignum sp. | reverse complement strand
CCCGGCAGCGCAAACATCAAATCCACATTCACATTTTCAAAACCTGCCCGCCGCACCGCATGATAATTTTCCAGAAATTCCTCAATCGTGTGGATTCTGCCTAACCTTTTCAGAATGGAATTCTGCCACGCCTGCACACCCATGCTCAGACGGTTAAACCCCATTTTCTTCAATGCCGCCGCCATCTCAAAGCTCAGCGTGCCGGGGTTTGCCTCTGTGGTAATCTCCACATCCGCCGCAACCCGAAAGCTTTCCAAAACTGCCTGCATCAGCTGCGCCAGCATGGGGATTTCCAAAGCAGTCGGCGTTCCGCCGCCAAAAAATACCGAAACGACCTCACGACTCTCGTATCGTCTGCCCTGCGCCCGGATTTCCGCCGTCAGCGCATCCACATACACCTGCATTTGCCCCTCCTTGCCTGCCCACGAAGGAAAATCGCAGTAAAGGCATTTTTGCCTGCAAAAAGGGATATGAATATATAAACCGATGGATTCCATACGTTTGTCTCCTCCTCTCATCCTTAAAATAGTATCATGCACGCCGCTCTTTTTCAATCGGAGAACGCTTTTCTGTATACAGACGTTGCATTTTTTTCTCGCTTCTGCTATACTGTTTAAGATACATTCTGGAGACGTATCGAAGTGGTCGCAACGAGCCTGACTCGAAATCAGGTTGTCCGCAAGGGCACGTGGGTTCGAATCCCACCGTCTCCGTAAAAAAATCCGATAGTTGCAAAAGCAACTATCGGATTTTTTTATCGTTCAAACTAAAAAACACCGAAAAATTTTCAGTCCTTTACCCCAAAATCACCCGTTCCAGTTCTTCCGGCGTCTGCACCAGCCTCGTCGCGCCTGCCTGTTCCAGAAACTCTGCATCCCGAAACCCCCAGCAAACGCTGATACATTCCATCCCCGCGTTTTTCGCTGTCTGAATATCCACCTCGGAATCCCCGATATACAGGCAATCCTCGCTCTTAACACCCAGCCGTTCCGCCGCGGTAAATGCCATATCAGGTGCAGGTTTGCGCCGAATTCCCTCGGCTTCTCTCTCCCCTGCCGCTGCATCAATGCACCCGGGGAAATATTTTTCGCAAAGCCCCTTCACCGCCGTGTCAAATTTATTCGATACCACGCCAAGCCGCAGCCCGCTTTCCTTCAGCTTTTGCAGCAAAGGCAAAATCCCCTCGTAAGGCGCAGTTTTATCCTCCATGTGTACCTTATAATACGCCTGATACTCCGCCAGACAAGCCGCAAAGGCCTCCTCCTTCGTTCCCTCCGGCAGAGCGGAACGCATCAGAAATTCACTGCCGTTTCCCAGAAATTTTCTGATTTCTTCCCTGCTCCGCAAAGGAAAGCCATGCGCCTGTAAGGTCACATTCACGCTGTCCGTCAGGTCATCCAGTGTATTCAGCAATGTCCCATCCAGATCAAACAAAATTGCCTGTTGTTTTTTCATCTTTCCACCTCCGTTTTCTCCTATTTTATTCTTTTTTTCATTCATATTCAACAATTTTAATACGAGTGATTTTGTATGGATTTTTTTCGCCCCCCCCTTGTCAATTTGTCCCAACAGGTCTATAATAGGACTTGAATAAAAAAGGAAACATTTTTTATTACATAAAAAAGCAGTTTTTTCAAAAAACTGTCATACTTTTTCTTTAAAGGAGGAATTCTTATGGCAAAGAAAGTATTGATGTTAGCAGGCGATTTTACAGAAGACTATGAAACAATGGTACCCTTCCAGGCAATGGAAATGTTGGGCTATCAGGTAGATGTTGTATGCCCCGATAAAAAAGCAGGCGATATTATCCGTACAGCAATTCACGACTTTGAAGGCGAGCAGACATACTCCGAAAAGAGAGGTCATAACTTTGCTCTGACAGCAGATTTTGATGCAGTGAATACAGCCGATTATGCAGGTCTGTTCATCACAGGCGGTCGTTCTCCCGAATATCTGAGACTGACCCCCAGAGTTATCGAGATCGTACAGGAATTCTTTGCAGCAAATAAACCCGTTGCAGCCATCTGCCACGGTCCTCAGATTCTGACCGCTGCAAATGTTCTGAAAGGCAAAAAAGCAACCGCATATCCCGCAGTTGGCCCCGATATCACTCTGGCAGGCGGCGAATATGTTGCTGTAGATGCATCCGAAGCTGTTGTAGACGGCAATCTGGTAACTGCTCCCGCATGGCCCGGCGATGCCGCAATCACAAGAGAATTCATCAAACTGATGGGCGCAAAATGGGAACTGTAATCGCAGCATATCTGTAATATCTTTTTCTTAAAATAAAAAAAAGCAGGGAGGACTTTTCTTCGGAATTGCTCTCTCTGTTTTTATTTTTGCCCGTTTTCCCCTGCTTTTCCTCGCTTTGCTTGTACTTTCGCCGTTTTTCCTTTATAATGAAAGGTACGAAAATTTGAAATTCAGAAAGGAGAACTTCTTATGTCCAATATCGCATTAGAAGAAAAAATAAGAAATCTCTCTGCGGATTATATCTATCAGCAGGCGGTCGGCTCTCTGCTGTTGATGCTCATGAGTGCCATGGAGGATGCCGAAAAAGGCGTAACTGCCCTCCCCTATGAAATCCCTGCCGATGTGCAGGAAATCAAGGATGAAATCAAGGCGTACCTCATCCGTCTGGAGGATTTGCTCGAAAGCGATACCGAATCCCGCATGGTTGCTCTGGAGGACTGCATGGAGCTGAAAAAACGCCTGCTCTCCATCTATGAAACCATCTACAGCTATTTCTCCCAGTGGAACATCATCTCCACTCTTGTCAGCGACCAAATTGCCCTACGGAAATATAAAGAGGACGGCGTATCCCAGAAGCAGGTGGAATGGTCTCTGTTCTTTGCAGACTGCCATGCCTTCATGGAAAGTGCGGAAAATCTGCTGGACCAGAAAACCTACATGGGGCAGCTTTTGAAATGCATCCCTCTCTATATGACAAGGGATAAATATTATGACACCGTTCGCGCCTCTCTCGATGCCGCTTTTGCAGGCGAAAGCAAGGAATTTATCGATGCTTCTCTGAAAGCCTTTGAGGGCTTCTGCAGTCCGCAGGAAAATCCCCTCTACGGAAAATATTTTCCTGAGCTTGCGGAATGGATTGGTCAGAAGCGCATGGTTCTGCCGCATAAGCTTTCTGATGACGAGCTTGCTGCTCTTTATGAGGAACTCAAGGAAACCTTTGAAACACTGGAACAGATTGAGGAATATTTCTCCTGCATCCTGCATGATATCAATTCCCTGATTCTCCTGTTCTACCTCACCTATTCCTTCACGGACATCACAGAGGGCAGTGCCGCTTATGCCGATTTGTATCATATCGTCTGCGATTTCATCAGTGATAAGCTGACCCTGACCGAAAAAGCGGCTTATCTGGATACCCTCACCGAACAGCTCGAAGCAACCGTTGAGCCTGTCATCGATAAAGCCAACGCCATTGGCAAGGAAGAATATGAAGCCCTGCAGAAGGCAGGCTCCTTCGCCGGCTTCTCCGAGGATACCAAAAAGGTTCTTATGACAGAGGAATTCATCCGTGAATGTTTCTTCGGTGATTTGAACGATGAATTGTTCCATTTCGATATCCCCGAGGATCTTCCTGCCGCAACCGCAGAAGAAAAGAAGGCTCTCTTCGATGCGTTTATCGCAAAAACAAGAAACCATTTCGATACCCTGCCCACCCAGACCAGAAAGCTGGCAATGCAGAATCTGACCGGTGCTTTGCCCCCTGTCTATACCGTCCATGATGTAATGGATATGATGATGGAAGCCATCGACAAGGCAACCTCCGAGGAACAGAAGGTTCTGATTGTGGATAAGGTCGGTATGGTGTTCAGCGAAAACGGCTGGCAGTCCATCACCGAAGGGCATGACGATGACTGCGGCTG
>JBNMGO010000082.1:0-6081 GCA_050872285.1 Anaerotignum sp. | reverse complement strand
TATTCATATTCATAAAAAACCTCCTATGCTCTATTGTGTCTTGGCGGACTCAATTTCATTGTAGCATAGAAGGTTTTTTCTTGTAGCTAAAGCTTTTCGATTCCCCCAGCATAGCTGGGGGTTTATTTGGTTATTACCAAAAAAACGATAGGACATTTCTGTCCTATCGCTTTTTTTATTCCTTCCCGTCAAACCGAATGACGGTTCCGTATTTTTTATTTCGTTCCAGAAGTTTTTCGTCAATCTCCTGCTTCAATTCCTCATTCGGGCGTTTCGTTTCGTAAGGCACCATCAAGTCAAACACAAGGTTTTTCTGTTCCTTTCCGCCAACCATACGGAAGCAGTGCATCGTCACCGCAGGGTCAATCTCATGGATAATCTCCTGCGTCACCTGCCGCATTTCGTTCCATTCCGCATCATTTACCAGAACGGGGTCATAATGAATGACCAGATGGACGTTCAAATCCTGCAATGCCTTACTTTCCAGTCCATCAATGATATCATGCCCTTCCAAAGGATACAAATCCGCATTGACCTCTGCATGAATGGAAGCGAAGCATCTGCCCGGGCCATAATCATGAATCAGCAAATCATGTACGCCCAGAATTTCATCCGGTGCTGTCACCAGATCCTTGATTTTCTCAATCAAATCCGGCTGTGCGCGTTCACCAAGCAGCGGAGAAATTGTTTCCTTTACGATATTCACCCCCGAATGCAGAATAAACACCGCAACCAGTAGACCGACATAGCCGTCAATTTTAATGCGGAACAGAAAGCCCACCAGACAGCCCAGCAGAACCGCCGCCGTTGTAATTACGTCATTGCGGCTATCAACCGCAGTTGCCTCCAGGGTAAGGGAATGAATCCGTTTCCCCAGGCTACCGAAAAAGAAGGACATCCACAGCTTTACCAGAATAGAACCAAGAAGAATGGCAACCGTCAGCGCGGAGAAATCCACTGCCTCAGGATGGATGATTTTCTCCACAGAGGATTTCACCAGCTCCACGCCGATAACCAGAATCAGCACTGCCACCATCAGCCCCGAAAGATATTCATATCTGGCGTGTCCATAGGGATGGTCTGCATCCGCAGGCTGCTGTGCCAGACGAAAGCCAAGAAGCGTCACCACAGAAGAGGACGCATCCGAAAGGTTATTCACTGCATCGGCAACAATCGCAACGGAGCCCGACAGAAGTCCTGCCACAAGCTTGCCGAAAAACAGCAGCCCATTACAGAAAATGCCGACCACGCCTGCCAACTTGCCCACATCAGTACGCACCTGTGTATTTTCCGCGTCCGTATAATTTTTTACAAAAAGCCTTAACAAAAGCCCTGTCATACCCGTTTCCCCCAATTTTTCATCTTCTCTTTCCCATCAGGTTATCGTTTTATCATATCACTTTGAAATCAGAATTACAACCGCAAACAACCGCAAATCTGCATAAAAAGAACCCCCATTCCTTTTTCGGAACAGGGGAACTGTTTGATTTCTTTTTTAGTCCTCTTTAAAAAAGTCCTTCATTTTTTTGGAAAAGGATTTTTTCTCTTCCTTGGGAGGCTCCGGTTCTGCGGTCGTCTTAGGCGCATCCCCGTAGAACTGACGCAACAAATCCTTCTGTCTTTCGCTCATATCCGTCGGGATTTTTACCTTCAGCGTTACAATCTGGTTCCCTCTTACCTTGGGATTTCTCAGATTTGGTACGCCCACGCCGCGCAGGGTTACAACCGTATCAGGCTGTGTACCGGGTTTGACGGTATATTTCTCCTCGCCGTCAATGGTCTTAATCGTGATTTCGCCGCCCAGTGCTGCCTGCACAAAGGTAATGGGAACATCACAATAAATATCATAGCCCTTACGCACGAATACACGGTTCGGCTGTACATAAACGGTTACAAGCAAATCACCGTAGCCGCCGCCGTTTTCGCCGATTTCGCCCTTGCCTGCCAGACGAATGGTCTGCCCGTTATCAATACCCTTGGGTACATTGACTTCGTATTTCTTTGTTTTGCGTACCTTGCCGCTGCCGTGGCAGGTATTACAGGGATCCTTTACAATCTTACCCGTACCGCCGCACTTGGAGCAGGTTCTGACAGAGGTTACAGAGCCAAACATAGACTGCTGCATCACTCTCTCCTGCCCTGTTCCGTGACAGGTCGGGCAGCTTTCGGGATGGCTGCCTGCCTTTGCGCCTGTACCATGGCAGGTTTCACATTCATCATAAATTGCAATGGAAATTTCCTTTTTACAGCCGAAAACAGCTTCTTCAAAGGTCAGCTGGATGCTTACGTTTACATCTCTGCCGCGTCTGGGGCCGTTTCTTTTCGCTCCGCCGCCGCCAAAGCCGCCGAAGCCAAACATACTGCCGAAGATATCGCCCAAATCGCCCATATCAAAGCCCTGACCGCTATAGAAGCCGCCACCGCCGCCCATGCCGCCCTGTTCAAAGGCCGCATGACCGAACTGGTCATACTGCGCGCGCTTCTGGCTGTCGCTCAGAACCTCATACGCTTCGTTGACTTCCTTGAATTTTTCTTCTGCATCTTTATCCCCGGGATTCTGGTCAGGATGGTATTTTACTGCCATCTTGCGGTAAGCCTTTTTCAGCTCCGCATCTGTGGCATCCTTCTTAACGCCCAGTACCTCATAATAATCTCTTTTATTTGCCAACTCACTCACCACCTTGCCGGGGATTTTCCCCTATGTTATCTTAACAGCAAAGCAGGATGCCCTGCCCTGTCGGTAGGCACCCTTGCTTTTTGTTTATTTCTGTCAATTAGATCTCTTTGCCGTCACCGTCTACCACATCGGAGTCGCCGCCGTTAGGAGCAGCTTCGCCCTGTGCAGCCTGTGCCTGCTGATACAGCTTTTCGGACAGTTTGTAGAATTCCTGTTTCAGGCTTTCTGTTGCAGCCTTTACGTTTTCTGTATCTGTGTCTGTCATTGTTTCGGGTACCAGATCCTTAACCGTATCTTTCAGCTTGCTCAGTTCTGCTTCCACTGTGGATTTATCAGCACCGTCCAGCTTGTCGCCCAGCTCTTCGATTGTCTTTTCTGTCTGGAAAATCAGAGAGTCAGCTTCGTTTTTCGCATCGATTGCTTCTTTTCTCTTTCTGTCAGCTTCTGCGAACTGTTCTGCTTCTTTGACAGCTCTGTCGATTTCATCCTCACTCAGGTTAGAGCCTGCTGTGATTGTAATTTTCTGTTCCTTGCCTGTACCCAAATCCTTAGCGGATACGTTTACAATACCGTTTGCGTCGATATCAAAGGTTACTTCAATCTGAGGCACACCTCTTCTTGCAGGAGCGATGCCGTCCAGTTTGAACTGACCCAGTGTTTTGTTATCCTTTGCCAGAGGTCTTTCACCCTGTACAACATGGATATCAACGGCTGTCTGGTTATCTTCAGCAGTAGAGAAAATCTGTTTTTTGTTTGTAGGGATGGTTGTGTTTCTGTCAATCAGCTTTGTTGCAACGCCGCCCAGAGTTTCAATACCCAGAGACAGAGGTGTTACATCCAGCAGCAGGATAGAACCTGCGCCTTCGTCGCCAGCCATCTTACCGCCCTGAATTGCTGCACCGACTGCAACACATTCATCGGGGTTGATGCCCTTGAAGGGTTCCTTGCCTGTGTATTTCTTTACTGCATCCTGTACAGCGGGGATTCTTGTGGAACCACCAACCAACAGAACCTTATCGATTTCGCCTGTGGACAGACCTGCGTCAGCCAGTGCCTGTTTTACGGGGCCCATGGTGCTTTCTACCAGGTCATGTGTCAGTTCGTCAAATTTTGCTCTTGTCAGTGTAATATCCAGATGCTTAGGACCATCCTGATTCATTGTGATGAAAGGCAGGTTGATGTTTGTGGAGGTTACTGTGGACAGTTCCTTTTTCGCCTTTTCTGCTGCTTCTTTCAGTCTCTGCATTGCCATTTTATCCTTGGACAGATCCATGCCTTCAGCTTTCTTGAATTCGTCTACCAGATAGTTGATAACTCTCTGGTCGAAGTCATCGCCGCCCAGGTGTGTGTTACCGTTAGTCGCCAGAACTTCAATTACACCGTCACCGATTTCGATGATGGAAACGTCGAAGGTACCGCCGCCCAGGTCATAAACCATGATTTTCTGTTCGTTTTCGTTATCCAGACCATATGCCAGTGCTGCGGATGTAGGTTCGTTGATGATACGTTTTACATCCAGACCTGCGATTTTGCCGGCATCCTTTGTTGCCTGTCTCTGAGAGTCATTGAAGTAAGCAGGAACTGTGATAACTGCTTCTGTTACGGTTTCACCCAGATAAGCCTCTGCGTCTGCTTTCAGTTTCTGCAGAATCATAGCGGAGATTTCCTGAGGAGAATATGCCTTGCCTTCAATGTTTACCTTATAATTTTCACCCATGTGGCTCTTGATGGAAGAAATAGTGTTGTCAGGATTTGTGATTGCCTGACGTTTTGCTGTTTCACCAATCAGTCTTTCGCCGTTTTTTGCGAAGCCGACAACAGAGGGTGTGGTTCTTGCACCGTCGCTGTTTACGATAACAACAGGCTGACCGCCTTCCATTACTGCTACACAAGAGTTTGTTGTACCTAAGTCAATACCAATAATTTTTCCCATAATCAATTCCTCCTAAAAGAACGTTGTTCGTTTTTATTTTGTAATCAGTTTGCCACCTTAACCATACTGTGGCGAATCACCTTA
This sequence comes from Anaerotignum sp., assembly GCA_050872285.1. Lineage (GTDB taxonomy): Bacteria > Bacillota > Clostridia > Lachnospirales > Anaerotignaceae > Anaerotignum_A. Next base: position 1,387 of record JBNMGO010000082.1, on the reverse strand, counting down.
TCTTTATACTTATAACCCTTCAGCATTTCCAGAATGACTTCGTTTTCACCGTAGTTTTCGTCATCCTCATGCGCAACTGCCGCGTGCAGGTTGGGGTCGAATTTCTCGCCCAGAGCCTTGATTTCTTCCACGCCCATGCTGTGCAGGATTTCCCGGAACTGCACCAGAGTCATTTTCACACCCTTGAAGAACGCATCATCCTCATCGGCTTTTCCTTCCTGCACCGCAACGGCACGTTCCAGATTGTCGATAACTGTCAGAAGCTTTTCAATGGTACTTCTTACGCCGTCATCATACATCACGGCTTTTTCTTTTATTGTACGCTTGCGGAAATTATCAAATTCCGCCAGTGTTCTTTGATATTTGTCCAGATTATCCGCAGCCTGCTGTTCCAGCTTCGCGATTTTTTTCGCCGTTTCATCCACGGCATCCAGAACCTCTTCTGCCTGAACCTCTTCGGCTTCCGCAGCTTCCGCTGTTTCTGCCGCCGTCTGCTGTTCCTCCAGAGTTTCGTCTTTTTTCATTTCTTCCACGTTGTTCCCTCATTTCTAAGTATTTTTATGGTTCCCATCGGATAGATTCCGCAATACTTTTTCAATGCTCTGCACCATTCCATTCAATACGGAAACGACCTGTGAATAATCCATTCGGGTCGGGCCGACAATGCCAATGGTACCTCTTGTATTGTCCCCCATTTTATACGTTGCCGTGATGACGCTGCAGTCCTGCATGCCCTGCACGCTGTTCTCACTGCCAATCATAATCTGGATATCGTTGCCGGAGCTTTCCTTCAGCATCGTTACCAGCTGATCCTTTTCCTCCAAGGTCTGAATCAGGGATTTTGCTTTCTGGATATCCGAAAATTCAGGGAACGCCAGCATATTTTTGGCACCGCTCATGTGAACCTGTACCTTTTCCGCCGACCGCATCGTGATTTCAATCGCTTTGAGAATCGGCTGTAATAATTCCTGATAATCCTTCAGCTCTGCCTGCATTTTGCTGACCACCGCACCGTCAATTTCGTTCAGCGCACAACCCTGCAAAACTCTGTTCAGGCAGCTGCCCATATAGAAGATTTTTTCTTCCGATGGCGCACTGTCCATCTTGATGACATGGTTCTTAATGAAGTTGTCACCCGTTGCAATGATGAGCAGCACGGAACTGCTGTCAAACGGAAGCAGGCGAATCTGCTTGATTCTCGTTCTCTGCCCGACAGGCTCCGAAACGAAGGTCGTGTAATTTGTCAGCAGGGACAATGCCTTTGCGGATTCCTCCATCAGATAATCAATCTGGTTGATATCCCGGGCAACCACGCTTTGCAGATATTTCTTTTCCTCCGGTTTCAGCTCCTTCTGCTGCATCAGATGGTCTACATAAAGCCTGTAGC
>JBNMGO010000385.1:0-1815 GCA_050872285.1 Anaerotignum sp. | reverse complement strand
GATGAGGATGCCGAGCAGAATCATCCCGACAAGGCTTGGCAGCTTCAGCTTGGAGAAAATCCAGCCGAACCATAGACCGAATAAAAAAATGAGCGCAATACTTGTTAACATAAATTTTCCTCCTGTTCTTTGCAGAAAGGACGCTGAAATAAAAAAAGCCGACACTTTCTGCGTAATTTTTTTCGCAGAAGTCATCAGCAGTCCATGCGGTTTCGGGCAAATTTTTTACCCGTGGGAGAACTTCATTCCCAATATTTTTTAATGATTTATAACAGAAAAAGGATACCACAACGGGAAAAAAATAGCAAGCTGAAATTTTTTCGGACGGAGCGTCTATAATATAGTAGGAATTTTGAAAAAAAGAGCATAAAAATACACGCAAAACATTGAAAAATCAATGAAAAAATGCTATAATTTTACTATGTTATTTTGAGGCGGAATTGATGGAAAGAGAAAGTCATTTTTGTTCTTTCTTTTTTTCTTGCCGCAAAAATTTATGTGAAAAAATCGACCGAAAGAGAGGGATTTGATGTCTTCTGAATATAATGCAAATCAAATTCAGGTCTTGGAAGGGCTGGAGGCGGTGCGAAAGCGCCCCGGTATGTATATCGGCTCCACCAGTGCGAAGGGTCTGCATCATTTGGTTTATGAAATTGTAGATAACTCCGTGGATGAAGCGCTTGCAGGCTTCTGTAACGAGATTACCGTAAAAATCCACCCCGATAACTCCATTTCCGTTATGGATAACGGGCGCGGGATTCCCGTTGATATCAACGACCAGAAGGGCATGAGCGCCTTGCAGATGGTATTCACGATTCTGCACGCAGGCGGTAAATTCGGCGGCGGCGGATATAAGGTTTCCGGCGGTCTGCACGGCGTTGGTGCGTCTGTTGTAAATGCGCTGTCTGAGTGGCTTGTGGTGCAGGTGCATCGTGACGGGAAGATTCATGAGCAGAAATATACCCGTGGGGATGTTGCGGAGCCTCTGACCGTTGTGGGCGAAACAGAGCTGACGGGGACGTATGTGCATTTCCTGCCGGATGATACGATTTTTGAAGAAACCGTTTTTGATTATGATGTGCTGAAACAGCGGTTCCGCGAAACGGCCTTCCTGACAAAGGGGCTGAAAATCAACCTTGCTGACCTGCGCGAGGGCATGGAACAGGAACATTCCTTCCATTATGAGGGCGGCATCAAGGAATTCGTACATTTTCTGAATAACAGCCGCCAGCCGCTGTACGATACGATTTTCTACGCTTCGGGCGAGAAGGACGGTGTTCTGGTTGAGGTTGCGTTCCAGCATAATGACGGCTATACGGAAAGCATTTTCACCTTCGTAAATAATATCAATACCCCTGATGGCGGCACGCATCTGGTTGGCTTTAAATCGGGGCTGACAAAGACACTGAACGATTACGGCAAAAAGGCAGGCATCATCAAGGATGCGGATAAAAAGCTTTCGGGCGAGGATGTCAGAGAGGGCATTACCGCCGTTGTCAGCATTAAGGTAGAGGATCCGCAGTTTGAAGGGCAGACAAAGGCAAAGCTTGGCACAAGCGAAGCAAAGGGCGCGGTGGAAAGCGTTCTGAGCGAATATCTGACGTATTTCCTGGAGGAAAACCCGAATATCGGCAAAACCATCATCGAAAAGGGCATGATGGCTTCCAGAGCGAGAGATGCTGCGAGAAAGGCAAGAGAGCTGGTGCGCCGCAAAACGGGTCTGGAAAATACGCGTATGCCCGGGAAGCTGACGGACTGCACAAGCCGCGATCCCTATGAATGTGAAATCTATATCGTCGAAGGGAACTCCGCAGG
>JBNMGO010000098.1:0-5604 GCA_050872285.1 Anaerotignum sp. | reverse complement strand
TTTTATATGTTTTCAGCTTAATTATCTAAGAAGGCTTCGCCGATTTTGAATACATCCCCTGCGCCGACCGTCAGCAGCAGATCCCCTGCCTTGCAGTTTTCATCCAGATAGGAGCGGATGGCATCAAAATCCCCGACATATTTTGCGGATTTGCCCGTTTTTGCGATTCTGTCCGCAAGCATAGCGGCGGAAATCGTGCCGTCATCGGATTCCCTTGCGGCATAGATATCCGCAATGATGATTTCATCCGCATCCGTAAAGGCTTCGCCGAATTCATCAAACAGGAATTTCGTTCTGGAATAGGTGTGCGGCTGGAATACGCACCAGGTTGTGTGGTGCTGTACCTTTTTTGCCGCCGCCAGTGCCGCCTTGATTTCTGTGGGGTGGTGTGCGTAATCATCAATGACCACAATGCCGTTTTTCTCGCCTTTTTTCTGGAAACGGCGTTCTGTGCCGGTGAAATGCAGAAGCCCTTTTTGGCAGTCCGCAGGACAGACGCCCACAAAATGCGCCGCCGCGATGGATGCCAGTGCGTTTGCGATATTATGATCCCCGGGTACGTTCAGATGGAAATTCCCGAACAATTCACCCTTGTAATATACATCAAAGGTATTCTTGCCGTCCGGCTCATGGATGATGTTTTTCGCCTGCCAGTCCGCGCCGTCCGTCAGCCCGAAGGTTTCTACGGTGCAGTCCAGTCCCTGTGTCAGCTCTGCCACGTTTTCAATCGCCTGATTGATAACTAACGCCCCTTTCGCAGGGATGCGCTCCGCAAAGGCATGGAAGGAGCGGCGGATGTTTGCGAGGTTTTTGAAATAATCCAGATGGTCGCTCTCCACATTCAGAATCACGCCGACCAGTGGCTTGAACTGTAAAAAGCTGTCGAAATATTCGCAGGCCTCTGCCACAAAATAAGGAGAGTGCCCGATTTTCAGATTGCTCCCGATGGTGGGCAGGATACCGCCGACCGTAATGGTGGGGTCTGTTTCCGCCGCAAGCAGAATTTCGGAAACCATAGATGTGGTTGTGGTTTTGCCGTGTGTGCCTGCAACGGCAATGGAATCCTCATATTCCGCCATGATTTCGCCCAGCAGTCTGGCTCTGTCCATCATGGGGATGTGCTTTGCCTGTGCCGCCTGATATTCGGGGTTGTCGGGGTGGATTGCCGCGGTATAGACCACTAAGTCTACGTCATCGGTGATGTTTTCCGCTCTGTGTCCGAAGTTGATGTGAATCCCCAGGCTTTGCAGATGCTTTGTTACAGGGGATTCCTTGATATCCGTACCGGAAACCATGCAGCCCTTTTCTGCCAGAATTTCCGCCAGACCGGACATGCTGATGCCGCCGATGCCGATGAAATAAATGTGTTGTCCTTTTTGAAATGTTGTCATATTTTATCGCCTCAAAATCTGTGAAATAAATTCATTTTTTTTTGAAATTTAACAAAAAATTGATATAGTTTAACCTTCATTATAGTATACTGCCATTGGAAAGGCAATCTTTTCTCTGTGTTTTCTTTTCGTATGTTCTATATTTTATACAGAATGCGCTGAAAATAAACCCATACGGACGCAGGAGAGGCGTATTATTTTTTTGAAAAAGAAAAACGGGAAAGAGAAAAAGCCAATCGAAACGGGGCGAAATTTCGGCACAGATGCCGTAGATAATCTTTGCAAGTTTATTTTCCTATGCTATAATAATCAAAACAGAGCCTATGACTTTGTTACATATATACAACCTGAAAAGATAGGGGTGGGTAATATGCGTAAAAAAGAAATGATAGCAATGCTTCTGGCAGGCGGACAGGGCAGCCGTCTGGGCGTGTTGACAAGAAAGGTGGCAAAGCCTGCCGTTGCCTATGGGGGGAGATATCGTATCATCGATTTCCCGTTGAGCAACTGCATCAACTCCGGCGTGGATACAGTCGGTGTGCTGACGCAGTATCAGCCGCTGCGGCTGAATCAGCATATCGGCATTGGGATTCCCTGGGATCTGGATAAGAAAAACGGCGGCGTGACGATTCTTGCACCGCATGTAAAAACGGGGGATTCCGGCGAATGGTTCAACGGAACGGCAAATGCCATTTATCAGAATATTGATTTTATCGACAGCAATAATCCGGAATATGTGCTGATTCTTTCCGGTGACCATATTTATAAAATGGATTATTCCAAGATGCTTGCCTTCCATAAGGCGCATAACGCGGCGGCAACGATTGCCGTTATGGAGGTGCCTATGGAGGAAGCGAACCGCTTCGGCATTATGAATACCGAGGAGGGCGACAAGGTTTACGAATTCGAGGAAAAGCCCGAAAAGCCCAAGAGCAACCTTGCTTCTATGGGGATTTACATATTTACATGGGACAGACTGCGCGATGCACTGATTGAGGATAATTCCATCCATCCCGACAGTGATTTCGGCAAGCACATCATCCCTAAAATGCTGGATGAGGGACAGCCCATGTACGCATGGCGTTTCAATGGCTACTGGAAGGATGTCGGTACCATTCAGTCCTATTGGGAGTCTAATATGGACTTGATTCGTACTCTGCCCGAGTTCAACCTTTATGAGGATTTCTGGAAGATTTACACCAACAGCGACCATCAGCCGCCGCAGTATACCGCACCCGGCGCGAAAACAGAGGAAGCACTGCTTTCCGATGGCTGCGAGATTTACGGCGCGGTCTATCGTTCCATCATCGGGCCGGATGTTGTGATTGAAAAGGGCGCAGTGGTGAAGGATTCCATCATTATGGCAGGCACAACCATCGGCGAAAATGCGCTGGTTGACCATTGCATCATTGATGAAAAATGCAAAATCGGCAAAAATGTACAGATGGGTGTCGGGGAAAATATCCCCAATGAGGCAAAGCCCAATATTTATAATACAGGCATCACCGTTCTGGGCATGAACAGCAGTGTTCCCGATGGCATTGTGATGGGGAAAAACTGCGTCATTTACGGCAGAACTGTTCCCGAGGATTACTCCGAGGGCAGACTGGAAAGCGGCAAGGCCGTTGTACGGGAGGTGTAACAGATGAAAGCAATCGGTATTATTCTGGCAGGCGGCAATAATGACGGCAGACTGGGCGTTCTGACCGACCACAGAGCGGCGGCGGCATTGCCTATCGGCAGCTGTTATCGCGCCATTGATTTTACATTGAGCAATATGTCCAACAGCGGCATCGGCAAGGTGGCTGTGCTGACGCAGTATAACTCCCGTTCCCTGCGTGACCATCTGACCTCGTCCAAATGGTGGGACTTCGGCAGAAAGCAGGGCGGTCTGTTCGTATTCACGCCGTATACCAGCAATGAAGGCTCTACATGGTTCCGCGGTACGGCGGATTCCATTTATCAGAATATGACCTTCCTCAAGCGCAGCAATGAGGAATATGTTGTCATTACCTCCGGCGATTCCATTTATAAGATGGATTACCGTAAGGTGCTGGAATATCATAAGGAAAAGAATGCAGATATCACCGTGGTTTATCAGAAAATGACGGGGAAGGATTTGTCCAAGTTCGGTATTCTTGAGATGGATGCGGACAATAAGCTGGAGGGCTTCGAGGAAAAACCCGAACAGCCGAAATCCGATGCGGCTTCTCTGGGGATTTATGTGATTTCCAGAACACTGCTCATCAATCTGCTCAATCAGGTGATCCCCGAAGGCAGATACAGCCTGGTAAAGGATATCATCATCCGCTTTATCCATACGCTGAAAATCTACGGCTACGAATATAATGATTACTGGAATGCCATCGGTACAGGCACAGCGGCATATTTCGCAACGAATATGGACTTTCTGAAAAAGGATATTCGCGACCATTTCATCAATGAATATCCTTATATCGAAACAAAGCCCAAGGATGAACCGCCTGCAAAATATAATCGGGGCGCGGATGTGACGGATTCCATCGTCGGCAGCGGCACGATTTTCGATGGGAAGGTGGAACATTCCGTTGTGTTCCGTAAGGTGCGCGTCGGCAGGGGCGCAGTCGTGAAAAATTCCATCCTGATGGAAGGCTGCCAGATTGGCGAAAACTGCGTGGTGGAAAATGCCATCCTCGATAAAGAGGTTGTCCTCTCCGCAGGGCAGAGAGTCATCGGCGTTTCCTCCGAGGAACCGGCAGTGCTGAAAAAAGGCACAAAATTATAATTTTATAGCTATGAACAGAAGGACAGTCACAGAATCAAAGAGTGGCTGTCCTTTTCTCTTTTCTTTCTGTAAATCGAAAATTTTGGTAGGCACACCGCGCCTTTTTACGAAAAGCAGCGCCTTTTTTATTTCCATAGAATCATTTTTTAGTAAAAGAGCATATTGAATTTTATAGGGAAAAATGCGATACTAAAATGTATGTATACAATATCTTGAAAATATTTCGCCCTTTGGCGGAGGAGGAAAAAATAAATGAGACAGTTGAAAGCAATCATTCTGGCTGCCGGCGAAGGCTCCCGTATGAAATCCAAGAAACCCAAGGTACTCCATGAAATTCTGAACAAGAGCATGGTGGATTATGTGATTAAAACCGCAAAAAACTGCGGCGCAGAGGACGTTTGCGTTGTGGTTGGGCATAAGGCGGAGGAAGTGAAGGCAGGCATCAAGGCAGAAGGCATTTCCTTTGCTTTGCAGGCAGAACAGAAGGGCACAGGCCATGCCGTTATGATGGCAGGCGATTTTATCGATGAAAACAGTGATATGCTGATTCTTTACGGGGATACGCCCCTGATTACAGGCGAAACCCTCACAAAGCTGGTAGAGGTACACCGCGGCGAAGGTCATAGCGTCACCGTTGTTTCTTCCAAAATCGATGACCCCACAGGCTACGGACGCATCATGCGTGACGACCACGGCGGCTTTGAACGCATTGTGGAGCATAAGGACGCAACAGATACCGAGCGCATGATTAACGAAATCAACACGGGCATCTATATTTTCAATGGCAAGGAACTGAAGGAATCTCTGGGCAAGCTGAATAACAATAATGCCCAGGGGGAATATTACCTGACAGATTGTCTGGAACTGATTCTGAAGGCAGGCGGCAAGGTGGAAGCAGTTGTAGCAAAGGATGCCGATGAATTCTTCGGCGTAAACAGCCGTGTACAGCTGGCAGAAGCCGCAAAAATCATGAAGCACCGCATCAACCGCAAGCACATGGAAAACGGCGTCACTCTTGTTGACCCCGAAAATACCTATATCGGCAGTGATGTTAAAATCGGCGCGGATACAATCATTCTGCCCGGCTGCGTGCTGGAAGGCAATACCGAAATCGGCGAGGACTGCGAAATCGGCCCTAACTCCAGATTGACAGATACCAAGCTTGGCAGCGGCGTGAAATTCCAGACCTCTACGGCAATCGAATCCGAAATCGGCAATGAAACCACTGTCGGGCCTTTCGCGTATATCCGCCCCAACTGCCATATCGGCAATAATGTAAAGGTCGGTGACTTTGTAGAGGTGAAAAATTCCAACATCGGCGACGGTACAAAAATCCCTCACCTTTCCTATGTCGGGGATACCGATGCGGGCGAAAAAATCAACTTCGGCTGCGGCAGCATCATGGTGAATTATGATGGCAAGAAAAAGCACCGCACCACCATTGAGGAT
>JBNMGO010000137.1:0-4483 GCA_050872285.1 Anaerotignum sp. | reverse complement strand
GGGCATGGTGGATGCGCTGAACGCAATCGGTATCCCTTGCTTCGGCCCTGATAAAAAGGCGGCAATCCTCGAGGGGAGCAAGGTTTTCTCCAAAAATCTGATGAAAAAATACGGGATTCCCACAGCGGCGTATGAAGTATTTGATGATATGGAACAGGCACTGGCGTATCTGGAAACCGCACCCCTGCCGACGGTTGTTAAGGCAGATGGTCTGGCACTGGGCAAGGGTGTTATCATTGCGGAAACAAAGGAACAGGCACAGGATGCCGTACGCTCTATGATGGCGGATAAGGTATTCGGCGCAAGCGGTGATCATATCGTTATCGAAGAATTTATGACAGGCCCCGAGGTTTCCGTTCTGGCATTCACAGACGGCAAGACCATGGTTCCCATGGTTTCTGCAATGGACCATAAGAGAGCCTTGGACGGCGATAAGGGTCTGAATACCGGCGGCATGGGGACGATTGCCCCTAACCCCTTCTATACAGAGGCAGTTGCAAAGGAATGTATGGAAAAGATTTTCGTGCCGACGATGGAAGCAATGAACAAGGAAGGGCGCACCTTCAAGGGCTGCCTGTTCTTTGGTCTGATGATTACACCCAACGGCCCGAAGGTGATTGAATATAACTGCCGTTTCGGCGACCCCGAAACACAGGTGGTTCTGCCCCTTCTGGAAAGTGACCTGCTGACCATCATGCAGGCGGTTGCGGCAGAAAAGCTGGCAGAGGTTGAGGTAAAATTCAGCGATAAGGCTGCCTGCTGCGTTATCATGGCATCCGCAGGCTATCCCCAGAGCTATGAAAAGGGCTTCCCCATCACATTGCCCGAGGATGACAAGCTGATTTTTGTTGCAGGTGCAAAGGCGGCAGATGGCAAGCTCCTGACAAACGGCGGTCGTGTGCTTGGTGTTACAGAAATTGCGGACACCCTGCCCGAAGCAATTGCAAAATCCTATGAAGCTGTGAAAACAGTGAAATTCGATAACGCTTTCTATAGAAACGATATTGGTAAAAAAGCCCTTGCGGCGGAGGTATAAAATGGTTTATAGAATTTATGTTGAAAAAAAACAGGGCTTGACTGCCGAGGCAGATGCCCTGAGAAATGATATTGTCAATCTGCTTGGCATCAAGGGTCTGACAGGTCTGCGTCTGCTGAACCGCTATGATGCGGAACAGCTGGATAAGGATTTATTTGATTACTGCACAAAGACAGTGTTCTCCGAACCCCAGCTGGATGATTTAAGAGAAGAAATCCCCACAGACGGTGCGGCTGTGTTCGCAGTGGAATATCTGCCCGGTCAGTTTGACCAGAGAGCAAATTCCGCAGCGGAATGTATTCAGATTATTTCCAAGCAGGAAAGACCCCTGATTAAAACCGCAAAGGTTTATGTGCTGTATGGCAATCTGAGCAAAGAGGATGTTGAGGAAATCAAGAAATACCTCATCAACCCCGTAGAATCCAGAGAAGCATCTCTGGATGCCTTTGAAACACTGGATGTAAAATACGAAATCCCTACAGAGGTTGCAACCGTGGAAGGCTTCCGTGAAATGGATGAAGCCACACTGGCAGCGTATATCAAGGACATGGGACTGGCAATGGATCTGGATGATATCAAGGTTTGCCAGAAGTATTTTCTGAGCGAGCAGAGAGACCCTACCATTACGGAAATCAAGATGATTGATACCTACTGGTCCGATCACTGCCGCCATACTACATTCCAGACAACTATCGACAGCATCAAATTTGAGGATGCAACCCTGCAGGCGGCATATAACGAATATCTGGCAACCAGAGAAGCCATCGGCAGAACAAAGCCCATCAATCTGATGGATATGGGTACCATTGTGGCGAAATTCCTCAAGAAGGAAGGCAAGCTGGATAAGCTGGATGAATCCGAAGAAATCAACGCCTGCACCGTAAAAATTGATGTAGACGTAGAAGGAAAGACAGAAAAATGGCTGCTGCTGTTTAAAAATGAAACCCATAACCACCCTACGGAAATCGAACCCTTCGGCGGTGCGGCTACCTGCGTGGGCGGTGCGATTCGTGACCCTCTGAGCGGTCGTTCCTATGTATACGCAGCAATGCGTGTGACAGGTGCAGGCAACCCTCTGACACCCGTTTCCGAAACACTGCGCGGCAAGCTGCCCCAGAGAAAAATCGTGACAACCGCAGCGGCAGGCTACAGCTCCTACGGCAACCAGATTGGTCTGGCAACCGGACAGGTGGATGAGCTGTACCATGACGGCTATGTTGCAAAGAGAATGGAAATCGGTGCGGTAATTGCGGCTGCGCCTGCGGAAAATGTACGCAGAGAACGCCCCATCGACAGCGATATCGTTATCCTGCCGGGCGGCAGAACAGGGCGTGACGGCTGCGGCGGTGCAACCGGCTCCTCCAAATCTCATACACTGGAATCTCTGGAAAGCTGCGGCGCAGAGGTACAGAAGGGCAACGCTCCCGAGGAAAGAAAATTGCAGAGACTGTTCCGCAACCCCGAAGCCTCCAAGCTGATTAAGCGTTGTAATGACTTCGGTGCAGGCGGTGTTTCCGTTGCCATCGGCGAACTGGCGGATGGTCTGGAAATCGACCTGAACGCAGTGCCTAAGAAATATGACGGTCTGGACGGCACAGAGCTTGCAATCTCCGAATCTCAGGAAAGAATGGCAGTTGTGGTTGCGGCAGAGGATGTTGCACGCTTCAAAGAGCTGGCTTATGCGGAAAACCTGGAAGCAACTGTTGTTGCAAAGGTAACGGAAAAGCCTTATCTGGTAATGAACTGGAACGGCAAGCAGATTGTAAATATTTCCCGTGCATTCCTGGATTCCAACGGTGCAGAAAAGCATATCGATATTACGCCCGATGCACCCAAGCCTTTCGCAAAGGAAATCCCTGCAGATTTCAAGAAGGGCTATCTGGCACTGGCACAGGATTTGAATGTATGCTCCAAGAGAGGGCTTTCCGAACGCTTTGACTCCACCATCGGTGCAGGTACGGTTCTGATGCCCTTCGGCGGCAAAAATCAGAAAACACCCATTCAGGCAATGGTAAACAAGGTTTCCGTAGAAAAGAAGGATACCACCACCTGCTCTCTGATGGCATGGGGCTATAACCCCTTCATCGCGGAAAACAGCCCTTACCACAGTGCATATCTGGCAGTTGTGGAATCTGTTGCGAAGCTGATTGCGACAGGTGCAAAATTTGAGGATGTATATCTTTCCTTCCAGGAATATTTTGAAAAACCCATGAAGGACGGCAAGCGTTGGGGCAAGCCTCTGGCGGCTCTGTTGGGTGCATTCATGGCACAGAAGGGTCTGGAAATTGCGGCAATCGGCGGCAAGGACTCCATGAGCGGCACCTTCGAGCATATTGACGTACCCCCTACACTGGTTTCCTTCGCGGTAACAACAGACAGCATCAAAAATATCATTTCTCCCGAATTCAAGGGCGAAGGACATAAGGTTGTTCTGCTGAAGCCCGAATATGATAAAGAAGGTCTGCCTACGACAGAAAGCCTGAAAAAGCTCTTTGATGTGGTAACCGGTCTGATGAGAGAGGGCAAGGTTGCGGCAGCTTATACTCCGACTTACGGCGGCGTTGCGGAAGCAATTCTGAAAATGACAATGGGGAACGATATCGGCTTTACTTATGCGGACGGCGTAAGCATGGATGATATCTTCGGCTACAACTATGGTGCATTTGTTCTGGAGCTGACAGGCGATGCAGCGGTTGGCACACTGCTTGGTACCACAGGCGGCAAGGCAATCGTCTGCGGCGGCGAAAGCATTACACTGGATGAAATCTTTGCAGCTTATGAAAATAAACTGGAAGAAATCTATCTCATGCACGTTGCGGCGACAGAAAAGAAGGAAATCCCTGCATTCACCACAAAGGCAGAGGGCATTTCCTACCACGCAAAGGCGGCTGTTGCGAAGCCTCGTGTACTGATTCCCGTATTCCCCGGCACAAACTGCGAATTTGATTCCGCAAAGGCAGTGGAACGCGCAGGCGCAGAAGCGAATATTTTCGTTATCAATAACCTTTCTGCGGCAGGCATTGCGGATTCCATTGACCGCTTTGCCAAGGAAGTGAAGCAGGCACAGACCATCTTCATTCCCGGCGGCTTCTCCGGTGGGGACGAACCTGATGGCTCCGGTAAATTCATCACAGCCTTCTTCCGTAACCCCGAAATCAAGGAAGCGGTAACAGCACATCTGAAAGAAAAGGATGGTCTGATGATTGGTATCTGCAACGGTTTCCAGGCATTGATTAAGCTGGGTCTGGTGCCTTATGGCGAAATCATTGACACCGATGAAACCTGCCCGACGCTGTCCTATAACACAATCAGCAGACACCAGTCCGAGATTGTGCGCGTGAGAGTGGCAACGGAAAAATCTCCTTGGCTGACAAATGTCAAAGCAGGGGATATCTTCAGCGTACCCATTTCCCACGGGGAAGGTCGTATTCTGGCAGAGGATAAGCT
>JBNMGO010000062.1:0-6729 GCA_050872285.1 Anaerotignum sp. | reverse complement strand
GAAGCAGGTGCCTGATTATATTAAGGACGGCGGCATTTTCCTTTGCAGCGGCATCATCACCGAGCGAAAAGAGGACGTGCTTGCGGCACTGGCGGCAGGTGGCTTTGACGTGCAGGATGTGCGCGAGAAAAAAGGCTGGGTTGCCATCGCATCGAAATATGTGGGGTGATGGGGGATGCCGAAATTTTTCTTTGATAAAAAAGACAGGAACCAAGGACAGATTTGCCTGCATGGAGAGGACGAAAAGCATATTAAGACGGTTCTACGTGCGAAGGAAGGCGAGGAGCTGACGCTTTGCGACGGGGAAGGTATGGATTACCAATGCAGGATTTCCTCTCTGGCGGACGGCGTACAGCTGGAGATTCTTTCCGAGGCTCCCTGTGAAACAGAGCCGAAAACGAAAATTACGCTTTATCAGGGTCTGCCGAAGGCGGATAAGATGGAGCTGATTATTCAGAAATGCGTGGAGCTTGGCGTGGAGCGGATTGTTGCGGTCAGCACGGAACGCGCCATTGTGAAGCTGGATAAAAAAGAAAGCAAAAAACTGGAACGCTGGCAGAAGATTGCAGAGGCTGCGGCAAAGCAGAGCGGCAGAGGGAAGATTCCCGAAATCGGCGGACAGGTGTTGAAATTTAAGGATGCCGTTGCGGAAGCGAAAAAACTGGACGGCGCGATTATCCCGTATGAGAAGGAAGAAAAAACAGGACTTCGTGAATTTGTGCAGGACTTCAAGGGCGAGAGCATCGGCGTTTTCATCGGGCCGGAGGGCGGCTTTGCCGAGGAGGAAATTGCACTGGCGCAGGAAAACGGCATTACCCCGATTACCCTTGGAAAACGCATCCTGCGGACAGAAACGGCAGGCATGACAACAACAGCTATCCTTTTGTATGAATTGGATTGAGGAGGCAAGTATGATTTATTTTGATAATGCGGCAACGACAAGAGCGCTGCCTGCGGTAGCGGAAAAAATGAGCACAATGCTCTGTGAACAATACGGCAACCCTGCATCCGTGAGCGCGATGGGCTTGGCGGCGGAAAAGGAAATCAGAAATGCGGCGGAAATCATCGCAAGAGGGATTCACTGCAAATATGACGAGGTTTTCTTTACCAGCGGCGGCACAGAGGGTGACAACTGGGCGATTTACGGCACGGCAGAGGGCTACAAAAGACAGGGACAGCATTTCATTACAACGGAGATTGAACACCCTGCGGTAAAAAATCCCATGAAATTATTAGAGGAAAAGGGCGCAGAGGTAACATGGCTTAAAGTAGACAGACAGGGACACATTTCTCTGGAGGAATTGGCAAATGCTATCCGCCCCGATACGGTTCTGGTCAGCACGATTCTGGTAAACAACGAAACAGGGACAGTGCAGGATGCGGCGGCAATCGGCAAGCTGATTAAGGAAAAGAACCCCCAGTGTCTGTATCATGTGGATGCGGTGCAGGCATTCGGGAAATATCCTATTGACGTAGAAAAAATGAAAATCGACCTGCTGACAATGAGCGGTCATAAGATTCATGGACCGAAGGGCGTTGGGATGCTTTATATGCGGAAGGGACTCAAGGTGAAACCGCTGATGCTCGGCGGCGGACAGCAGAGAGGACAGCGTCCCGGCACAGAAAACGGCCCCGGCGCGGCGGCACTGGGCGTGGCGTGTGACGAAGCGTTCAAGAGCATGAAGGAAAGCATTGCACACGTCAGAGAGGTAAAGCAGACCTTACTGGAAGGGATTCTGGCTCTGCCCGATACACAGCTCAACGGGGACAGCTTAGAGGATGCCAGCCCCTATGTGCTGAATGTGACCTTCAAAGGCTTGAGAAGTGAGGTGCTGCTGCATGCTCTGGAAAGCAAGGGCATTGTGGTTTCCGCCGGCTCTGCCTGCGACAGCAAGAAGAAGGTCGGCAGTCCCGTTCTGACGGCAATGGGTCTGCCCTTTGCGGAAATCGAGGGGGCAATTCGTTTCAGCTTCTGCCGCTATAATACGGTGGAGGAAGCAAAGGAATGCCTGAAAGCGTTGGAGGAACTCGTTCCCTTCTTCAGAAAATATAACAGATAAAAAAGAAAAGGAGAAAATAATGGCTGAAAAGGTTTTAATCGTGAAATACGGCGAAATTGCCATGCGCGGCAATAATAAATATATCTTCATCAACCGCCTGATTTCCGCGATTCGCAAAAATCTCGACCCTTACGGCAACTATTATGTTGTGCGTGACCCCGGTCGCTTGATTGTGGAAAATCGCGATGGTGAGTTGGATTATGATTTTACCATTCCCAAACTGGAAACTATCTTCGGGTTACATTCCATCTGTCCCGGGGTGCGTCTGGAGGACAACAGCTTTGAGACCATCTGCAAAGAGGCTCTGGCGCACATGCAGGAATTTTATGGCGAGAAGGAAATGACCTTTAAGGTAAACACCCGCCGTGCAAACAAAAGCTATCCCATGCATTCCATGGAAATGAGCATGGAGGTTGGGGCGTATCTTCTGGATCACATGCCGAATATGAAGGTGGATGTGAAGCATCCCGATGTGACACTGAATATTGAGATTCGCAACAGCACCTATTTACATTCCAAAACCATCCGTACCTACGGCGGTCTGCCCTATGGCAGCAACGGCAAGGCAGTCAGTCTGCTTTCCGGCGGCATTGACAGCCCTGTTGCAACCTGGATGATGGCGAAGCGCGGCGTTGAGGTGGAGGGCGTTTACTTCAATAGCCCTCCGTATACGAGCGAATGGGCGAAGGAAAAGGTTATCGATTTGGCGAAGCGGATTGCGGATTTCACAGGGGAATTCCGCCTGTATGTGGTTCCCTTTACGGAATTGCAGCTTTATCTTCTGGACAACACGGCGCATGACCGTCTGACGATTCACCTGAAACGTGCAATGATGCGCGCGGCAGAAATGATTGCACACAAGGACGATGCACTGGCACTGGTGACAGGCGAAAGCGTGGGACAGGTGGCAAGCCAGACTATGCAGGGGATTCAAGTTATCAATGCGGTCTGCGACCTGCCGGTACTGCGTCCTTTAGCAGGGATGGATAAGGCGGAAATCATTGAACGTGCGGAAAAAATCGGCACATTTGAAATTTCCATCCGACCTTATGAGGACTGCTGTACTGTTTTTGTGGCAAAGCATCCCGTAACAAAACCCCGTCTGAATTATATTGAAAAGGCGGAGCATAAGCTGACCGAGTTGGACAGACTGCTGGAGGAAGCAGTTGCCAATGCGGAAATTATTGATTTGTAATGGCGTGAGGAGGATGAAACATGTTTGAACAGGCAACCCCTTTGACAAAGCGTATCAATGAACTGGCGAAAAAAGCGAAAACCGTTGGTTTGACGGAGAAGGAAAAGGAAGAACAGACCTTGCTGCGTCAGGAATTTCTGATTAAGTTCCGTGCGAATTTCAAGGCACAGCTGGACAACATTGAAATTGTGGACGAGGACGAAAAGGAAGAAAAAGAGAAAAAATAAAAGCGAAAAACCTGCTGTCTCGTGTGAACAGACGGCAGGTTTTCTGTTTGGAAAAAGAAACAATAAAAATCTGAAAATTTTTTGGAAAAAGCGGAACTTTTGCAAAATGGATTCGTCTGATTGGTATACAACGAAAAAAGAAAACAATACCACACCATTTAGTTAGGAGGAAATGAATATGAAAAAGAACGTGACAAAGGTTATGGCAATGGGCATGGTGCTGACAATGATGGCAGGCACAACCGCATTTGCGGCAGACGGCACAGCAGTTGTGACAAGCGCAAATGATGCAGTGACAACAGCAGAGGACGGCAAGCTGGAAGTAAAGGAAGCAGGCTTTACAACAGACAGCGGCAAGATTGTTTCCGTGGAAAAATCCGTAACAGACGGCGTTTCCATCGTGGAAATTGAAAACGAAAACGGCGGTCTGCGTTTTGCATTGAATGCAAACAGCCTGATTCTGGACAGAAAGGACGGCAGCTATAAGACAGTGGCTGACCTGACAGAAGGCATGGAGGTTGCAGTGGTTTATGATGTAAACAGCCCCATGGGCATGAGCCTGCCCCCTTACCTGAGCACAGTGACAGCAGTGGTTGCCAATGCTGACGCAGGCGGCATGATGGTTGGTCATTTCAGCGCAGACGGCACAGACTGGGTAAACATGCTGCACCTGAATATTTCCGATGAAACAAGAATTCTGAATTTGGAAGGCACAAAAATCAGACTTTCCGCTGAGGATGTAAAGAATCAGGATGCACTGGTATTCTATGATATCACAACAAGAAGCATCCCTGCACAGACAACACCTTCTCTGGTGCTGCTGCTGACACAGGCAGAGGAAGAAACAGGGGCAAAAACAGCAAACGAGCCCGAAGTGCAGGCACAGATTATGGTTCCTCTGAGAGAGGCAGCAAAGGAAAACGGCTATACTGTAAAATGGCAGGGCAAGCAGAAACCCATCGTTCTGGAAAAGGACGGCACTTCCATTGAAATCACACTTGGCAGTGATGAATATGTGGTTGCAGGTGATACTGTGAAGGCGGCAATGCCCAGTGAACTGAAGGACGGCAAGACATACGTTTCCAGTGATATTTTTAATAAATAATTTTAACACAAAATCGGGATTTTAAGTTAAAAAGAGGAGTCTACAAAAGTAGACTCCTCTTTGCGTTAGTGAAAACCTGTTTTCAACTTAAGGCTTAGCCTTTTTTCTTGCTGTTTTCTCTTACATCGACCGCGATGAAATCCACAACCTCGTCGCCGCGCACGCAGGTATACCAGCTGGTGTTATTTGCAGTGGAGCAGGAATGATTCGGGATGATTTCGACCTGATCGCCGACCTTCAAATCACATACGCCGTCTGCCTTTACCTTTGCGACCTCTTCGGAAAGCCCGACAATCGTCAGTTCGGGGTGCCCGACAACATGACCGAAGCCCTTGATGGCAGAATTGCCATGCGCGCCCTGATCCAGACCCAGACATTTGGAGCCTGCATCGAAGAGATAGAAGCCCTCGGAGGGATGGGAAACAACGGTTGCCAATACGCGCAGGGAGCAGGCATCCTCGCCGCAGGTGCCAAGGGAAATCTGGATATTATCGAAGAAGGTGTAGTTCCCGGGATGGCTCACGTTGAGGGTTTTATCCTTTACGGCAATCTCAAAGGTCGGGGTGGAGCCGGAGGAAACGATTTCACAGTGGAAGCCTGCCGCAGCAAGGGCATCGGCAGCTTTCTTCATGGTATCCTTTTCCAACTGGGCGACTTCTTCCAGAGCGGCTCTTGTGGTGCAGCCATAGACCTGCCCGGGATGGGTGGAAATGCCGCGGAATTTCAGATTTTTCAGGGAGGAAAGCGTTTTCACGAAATCCACAACCTTATCCGCAGGCATACCGAAACGGTGGAAATCCATATCCACGATGACGGTATAGGAAACGGTGACACCTGCTTTTTCTGCTTCGGCGTTCAGAATTTCTGCAGCAGCGACAGTATCCAGACGGATAATCAGTTCAGAATCCTTGGCGAAAGGCAGCAGACGGCGGATATTCACAGGGTTTGCTGTGGGGTAAGCATACATGATATGCTTTGCGCCAAGCTGATAAACCATTTCACATTCATCCAATGTGCCGCAGAGAAAGCCTGTTGCGCCTGCGTCCATCTGCATTTTGGCAAGGGTGGTGCTTTTGTGCGTTTTAATCATGGGCCACATCTCTTTGCCGTTTTCGTTGCAGAGCGCCTGCCAGGATTGGATGTTATGCTCCAGCTTATCTAAATCTAAGAGGATTGCGGGGGTTTGTAATTCGTGTTTTTTCATGGGTATCATGCCTCCTTTAAAATCGTGTTTCTATAAAAATACAGTACCGAAAAGTTAGGCTTCTGTCAATCGGCAGAATCACGATTGCAGAGGTGCTTTTTCTATGTTAAAGTGGAAAAAAGTGATAAGTCGAAATCAGGATTTCGGTTGGAGGAGAAAAAATGAAAGCAACGATTTTGATGGACAACCATACGGAGATTGATGTGTATTATCTGGGGGAGCCTGCGGTTTCCTACTGGCTGGAAACGGAGGGGAAATGCTTTCTCTTTGATACGGGCTATTCGGATGCGTTTCTGAAAAATGCAGACGGGATGGGGATTGATGTGACAAGGTCGGAGGCGGTTCTGCTTTCCCATTCGCATAACGACCATACGGGCGGACTGGCGCATCTGATGAAACGCGCATTTCCGAAAAAGCCGAAGCTGATTGCACACCCTGACGCACTTCTGCCGCACAGCTACAATGGCTTGGAAATCGGCTGTCCTATTTCCGAAGGGGAGCTGGCGGAGAAATTTGAGTTGTGTCTGGGGAAGGAGCCTGTCTGGCTGACAGAAAAGCTGGTCTGGCTGGGGGAGATTCCGCATACGATAGACTTTGAGCCTGCTTATGCCATCGGGACAGTGGAGAAAGCAGGGAAGACAGAAGCGGATTTTATCCCCGATGATACGGCTCTGGTGTACATTGGTGCGGAGGGGCTTTCTGTCATCACAGGCTGTTCGCATGCCGGTATCTGCAACATCCTTGCCTACGCGAAAAAGGTAACGGGCGTGGAAAAGATACAGAGCGTTCTGGGAGGCTTTCATCTGTTTGCCTTGGATGAACGGGCGAAGGGGACGATTGCGTATCTGAAAGCGGAAAACATTCCCGAACTATATCCCTGCCACTGCACCTCGTTTGCGGTACGCGCGGCGCTGCATGGGGAAACGCCTGTGCAGGAG
>JBNMGO010000235.1:0-3112 GCA_050872285.1 Anaerotignum sp. | reverse complement strand
TCCTCCAGTGACGGGGAGAACAGAGATGTTTCGGACAGGGATTATTTCCTTAAGGGCATGCAGGGCGAAAGCGGCTATACAGTCGTGATGGAATCCCGTTTTACAGGCGCAAAGCTGATTGGGTTTTACACACCTGTGTGGTTTGAGGATCATATCTGCGGCGTTCTGGTCGGCTTTTTGCAGGAGGAAAAGGTATCCGAAATTCTGAAAACAGACCTTTACGGTTATCCTGCCTTTACGATGATGGTAAACGGGGATGGCGAACAGCTGGGACAATATGAGGCACACGGACTACAGAAGATAAAAAATCTTTCGGAGATTATGCAGTTTGTTCAGGTGGATTCGGAGGCAGCGGTGAAGGATGCCGTGCGGACAAGAACATCGACTGCTTTTTCCTTTGTTGGCACAGAGGGTGTTTCCACGGGGGACATTCAGCCGATAGAAGGGACGGATTGGCTGCTTTTTCAGCTTTTCCCTTCGGAGGCAGTAAAGGAACTGACGGATGAGGTGAATTTTGATGAACGCTTTGCCATGATTCTGTTTGGGCTGGTTCTGCTGATGTGTGTGGGGCAGTTTGCCTATATCACGCGCAGACGCATGGCAACGGCGCATGAGGAACGGAAACGCAGCCAGATAACCTCTCTGTTTCAAAGCGTTGCGGATGATTATCTCTGTCTGATTGATGTGGATCTGACGACGGAGCGGGAGGAGCAATTCCGCATCCACCGCGGCAGCCGTCTGATTGACTGGGCAGGCGGCAATTATGATTATACCCACTGCATCGGGCAGTACACGGAGAAAATTGTCAGCCCACATGACCGCGCACGGTTCCGACAGGCAACCAGACTGGATGTGCTGAAAAAGGTGCTTGCGGAGCAGAAGGATTTCTATCTGGAATATGATGCGGTGATTGCAGGGGAACCCTGCCGCTTGCAGGGAAAATTTGCGATTGACGGAACCGACCCGAAAAATCCCCACATGCTGATTGGGATTCGGGATATTACCAGACAGACGGCGGAACGGATTCAGGTGCAGACGAGCATGGATTTAATTGTATCGGCGGCGAGTACGGTATATCCGTTTATTCTGGAGGAAAACCTGACGAAAAACGAAGTACATACGGTTTATAATCAGGGTATTGTCAAGGAAGGACTGCTTGAGCATCTGACAATGGAGGAAATGATGGAAAGCCTGAAGGAAACGATAGAGCTTCCGGAGGATTATGACAGATTTTATGCCGCCATGAACCGCGAGGCACAGCTTGCCGCCTACCGCAGAGGTGAGCGTGTGATACACATACAGGTGCGTCAGCGTGGGGATGACGGCGCGCTGCATTGGATGGAAACCAGAAATATCCTGATGGAAAACCCGTCGGGGGAGATTTGCTGTATTTCCATGACGCAGTGCATTGATGACGAAATGCGCCGCACAGCGGAGCTGGAGCAGGCGAAGGAGGCGGCGGAAAGCGCAAATAAGGCGAAAAGCATCTTCCTCTTTAATATGTCGCATGATATTCGCACGCCGATGAATGCCATTATGGGCTTTTCTGCGCTGGCGGAAAAATATATCAATGAACCGGAACGGGTGCAGGACTGCCTGCGGAAAATCAATGTTTCCGGCGCACATCTGCTGCGGCTGATTAACAACGTACTGGATTTGGCGCGCATTGAGAGCGGAAAGCTAGCTGTGGAGCTGAAGGCGCAGGATATTACAGAGATGCTGGAGAAGGTGGAATATATTTTCCAGTCCGATATTGAAAAGAAAAACCTGCAGTTTACGATAGAGAAGGACATTCAGGACAATATTGTATTCATGGATATTCTGAAAATCAACCAGATTGAACTGAATCTGATTGGGAATGCGGTGAAATATACCCCTCCCGGCGGCAGGATTCTCTATTCTGTGCGCCAGATTGGCAGAAAGGATGGCTTTGCAACCTTCCGCTGTTCTGTAAAGGATACGGGGATTGGCATGAGCAAGGCATTTCAACGGGTTGTTTTTGATGCCTTTGAACGGGAAAACAGCAGCGCCGTGATGGGGAACGAGGGCGCAGGTTTGGGGCTTGCCATTGCGAAACGCCTGGTGGAGGAGCTTGGCGGCAGCATCACCTGCGAAAGCGAGGAAGGAAAGGGATCCGAGTTTATCTGCACCTATACCTTCCGTATCGGTACAGAGGCGGATCTGGAGCAGGAAACAAAGGTGGATCTGGCACCCTTGCATATCGAAGGAAAACGCGTCCTTCTGGTGGAGGATAATGAACTGAACCGAGAAATCTGCCGCGAAATTCTGGAAAGCAACGGCTTTCTGGTGGAGGAGGCAGCAGACGGTGATATTGCGGTAGAAAAGGTGCGTACCGCAAAAGAGGGACAATATGACTTGGTTCTGATGGATGTACAGATGCCGAGAATGAACGGCTACGAGGCAACAAAACGGATTCGTGCGCTCGAAAATCCGGCACTTGCGCAGATTCCTGTAATCGCGGTGACGGCGAATGCTTTTGAGGAGGATAAGCGTGCCGCCAAAGAGGCAGGGATGGATGCACATATTCCCAAGCCCATCAATGTGAATGAATTAAAACAGACGATTGCGCGGCTGTTTGAAAAGAAAGAAAAGATGTGATTCTTTTGACTTCTTCCCGGAGAATGTGGTAAAATAAGATATTATGGATAGAACAATTTTTGTGCAAGGAGGAAGCGTATGTCTCAGGACAAACAGAAACACATTCGGAATTTTTGCATTGTGGCGCATATTGACCACGGCAAATCCACATTGGCAGACAGACTGATTCAGAAAACCGGTCTTTTAACAGATAGAGAAATGCAGGAACAGGTTTTGGACAACATGGATCTGGAACGCGAAAGAGGGATTACTATCAAATCGCAGGCGGTTCGTTTGATTTACCGCGCGCAGGATGGGGAGGAATATCAGTTTAACCTGATTGATACCCCGGGTCATGTCGATTTTAACTATGAGGTATCCCGTTCTCTGGCGGCGTGCGAGGGCGCAGTGCTGATTGTGGATGCGGCGCAGGGTATTGAAGCGCAGACACTGGCAAATGTTTACCTGGCGTTGGATAATAATCTGGAAATTCTGCCCGTTATCAATAAGATTG
>JBNMGO010000091.1:0-5770 GCA_050872285.1 Anaerotignum sp. | reverse complement strand
GTTTTCCTCCTTACAGGAATTTAACGGCAATGCGGCGCATGAATTCCGCACGCCGCTGGCAATGATGCAGGCACAGCTGGAATTATACGAGGAAACGGCGCACCCTGACATGGACGCGGAAACGGCAGAGCTGATTGCCATGCTGAAGGAGCAGACGGCGCGGCTTTCGGGACTGGTGAAAACGCTTCTGGAAATGAGCGAGATGAATACGATTGAACGGGCGGATGAGGTAGAATTGACGGCTCTGATTGAGGAGGTTCTGGCAGACCTTTCTCCTCTGGCGGAGAAGCGGCAGATTGCGCTTTTGCAGGAGGGGACGGACGAGCTTCTGCTGCAGGGGAGTGATATTCTGCTGTATCGGCTGCTGTTTAATCTGGTGGAAAACGCCATTCGCTACAATAAAGAGGGCGGACAGGTGCGCGTTGCGGCAGAGAAAAAGGCGGATACGGTGGAAATTCTGGTGCAGGATACGGGAAACGGGATTTCTGCGAACTACCGGGAAACGATTTTTCAGCCATTTTTCCGCGTGGACAAATCGCGCAGTCGGGCGTATGGCGGCGTAGGACTTGGACTGACACTGGTGCAGAAAATTACGGAGCTGCACGGCGGTACCATCCGCATTGCCGAAAGCGGCGAGAACGGCACAACCTTTGCCGTAAGCCTGCCCTGCAGGACGGCATAAGCCAGGCAGTACCATTTTTTTAAAATCTGTGGTATCATAACAGAAGAATGTCCGATTGGATTCGGAAAAAAGAGGAGTGTTTTTATGGCTTATACGGCTTTATATCGAAAATTCCGCCCACAGACGTTTGACAGCGTCATCGGGCAGGAGCATATCGTCAGAACGCTGAAAAATCAGATGAAAACGGGGCGCGTGTCCCATGCGTATCTGTTTTGCGGCACAAGGGGCACAGGGAAAACCTCTACGGCGAAGATTTTTGCCAGAGCCATTAACTGCACAAACCCCACCGCGGACGGCGAGCCCTGCAATGAATGTGCCGTTTGTAAGGATATTCTGGCAGGGCGAAGCGTGAACGTGATTGAGATTGACGCGGCTTCCAACAACGGCGTGGACAACATCCGCGAAATCCGCGAAGAAGTGAAATATCCCCCGACACAGGGGAAATATAAGGTCTATATCATTGACGAGGTGCATATGCTTTCAGCGGCGGCGTTTAACGCCCTTCTGAAAACACTGGAAGAACCGCCTGCACACGTGATCTTCATACTGGCGACAACAGACCCCCAGAAGGTGCCTGCAACGATTCTTTCGCGCGTACAGCGGTTTGATTTCCGCAGGATTACCACGGAAACGATTGCCGAAACGCTGATGGGCTACCTGAAAGAGGAAGGACAGCAGGCAACGCCCGAGGCGGTGCGCTATGTGGCGCATCTGGGGGATGGCTCGATGCGTGATTCGCTGAGCATTTTAGACCAGTGTCTTGCGTTTTTCAGCGGCGAAGAAGTTACACTGGAAAAGGTGCTGGACATCATGGGCGCGGTTGACCAGACGATTTTCTTTGAAATGACGGATGCGCTTGCAAAGCGGGACGCGAAGCAGGCAATGCTTCTGGTGGAGCAGATGATGCAGGACGGGAGAGACGTAAAGCAGTTTGTGACGGAATTATTGCAGCATTTGCGGAATTTGCTGATGGCGGCGACCTTGCCCGATGTGACGCGGATTCTGGATTTATCTGCGGAGGACGGAGAACGGCTGCAAAAGGCGGCAAAGGTGCTTTCGCCCGAGGAACTGATTTACCTGATTGGGAAATTTTCCGATTTGCAGAGCGAAATGAAATGGGCAACGAATGAGCGGATTCTGTTGGAAGTGGAGCTGATGAAGCTTTGCGCGCCCTGGACGGAGAAGGACCTGACGACGCTTGCGGCAAGACTGGGTGAACTGGAGCGGAAGATGGAGGAGGGTGTACCTGTTGCCATCACGCAGGCGGCACCGACAGAAAAGCCGAAGGAGAAGCCCAAACCGAAGCGCAGACCCCCTGCCCTGCCTGAGGACAGGAAGGAAGTGCAGGAGAAATGGGCGTTACTCAGAAATGACGTGGATGATGCGGTGCTGAAGGGGATGCTTTCCAAGGTGGAAATCGGCTTCAAGGAGGACGAATTTCTCTATCTCATCTGTGCATACCCTGCATTGACGGATATGATTCAGCGCGGCATGGATCAAATTGCGGCGGTTCTGGAAAAGGAAACGGGCAAAAGCTTTGAGCTGCGGACGACCACGAAGGAAGAATATGAGAAATGGTATGAGGCGGAATATGGCAAGGCAGAGGAAGCACCTTCTGCGGAGGAGGATGCGGAATTCGCAAGCCTTCTGGGGCAGTATTTCCCTGAGGCGGATGTGGAATGATACTTGCCAGACGGCGTAATTTCAGATAGAATAAAAAGGATTGAATTTTTTAAGAATACAAGGAGGAATCAGACATGGCAAAAGGCGGTTTTCCCGGCGGCATGGGCGGCATGAATATGAACAACCTCATGAAGCAGGCACAGAAAATGCAGAAACAGGTGATGGAAAAACAGGAAGAATTACAGGCAAAGACACTGGAAATGACCAGCGGCGGCGGCGCGGTGAAGGTGGTTATCACAGGGAAGAAGGAAATTCAGGAACTGAAAATCAACCCCGATGTGGTAGATCCCGATGATGTGGAAATGCTGGAGGATCTGATTATTTCCGCTGTGAACGAAGCAATTCGTCAGGTGGAGGAAATGTATAACGCAGAAATGGGCAGAATGACCGGCGGCTTAGGCGGTATGTTCTGATAAAGAAGGGACAGCATGAATTATTACGGCAACCCGATGACAAGGCTCATTGAGGAACTGGCATCTCTGCCAGGGATTGGCAGCAAATCCGCACAAAGACTGGCGTTTCACATCATCAACCTGCCGCGGGAGAAGGTGGCGGCGCTTTCCGAAGCCATCCTTGCGGCGAAGGACGAGGTGAAATACTGCTCTGTCTGCTGCAACCTGACGGAGGAGGAGATTTGCCCCGTCTGCGCGAACCCGAAGCGCGACCATTCGGTGATTATGGTGGTGGAAGATCCCAGAGATATGGCGGCGTATGAGCGGACGAAGGAATTCCACGGCGTGTATCACGTGCTGCATGGGGCAATTTCGCCCATGACGGGGATTGGCCCGCAGGATATTCATATTAAGGAGCTGCTCAGCCGCATGGACGGCACGGTGGAAGAGGTGATTCTTGCGACAAACCCGAATGTGGAGGGGGAGGCAACGGCGATGTATCTTGCGAAGCTGCTGAAGCCCTTAGACGTGAAGGTGACAAGAATTGCAAACGGCGTGCCTGTCGGCGGTGATTTGGAATATGTGGACGAGATTACGCTTTCCAGAGCCTTGGAGGGCAGAAGAGAACTATAAAAAAGAAGCGAAGGAAATCAGAAATCCTTCGCTTTTTTGTATGTAAAGATTACAGGAAATAGGACAGGGTTAAGCCGACACCGCCTGCCAGAGAGCAGGCAACGACAAGGGCTTCGACTGCCTTGGTATAGCCGCTGATGAGGTTGCCTTCCAGTAAATCACGCATGGATTTTGCGAAGGTCATGCCCGGCAGAAGCGGCATGATGCTGCCGATGATGATGGTATCAATATGCGCCGTGGGGAACTTCGGCTGAATGAGGCAGGCAAGGCATGCCGCCGCAACGCCGCCCAGAAACGGCCCGAAGAAATAAGGGATTTTCTTTTTGCCAAGCCAGATATCCAGACATCCCAGAAACAGCCCGATGATAAAGGCAATGCAGCCATCCAGAAAGAAGGGCGTATCCAGAAAGGAGCAGCAGCCAGAAATCAGACCATAGCCGAAAATACGAATCGGGAGGGGATAGAAGGAAAACTGATGGATTTCCTTTAATCTTTCAATGGCTTCATCCAGAGAGATTTTGCCCGAAACAAAGGCACGGGACATATCATTGACTTCGCAGACCTTTTCAAAATTGATGGTACGGGTGCGGACACCACGCATCATGGAAAGCGGGCCCTTTTCCTCACGGGGGAGGGTGACAAGCAGAGCAGTGGAGATGGCGGTGGCTTCGATTTTATCCCTGCCTGTGGTGGAGAGGATGCGTTTCATGGTATCCTGCACACGGAAGGTTTCGGCACCGTTTTTCAGCATGATTTCGCCTGCATCGAGGGCAAGATTGATAAGCTTGGTATCATTATCCATAAAGCGTTCCTCCTTTCGTTTGATAAATGCGGTTTAACTGTTTTTTCGTTTCAATCTGGGGAAAACAGAGAACCACGCCTGCGGCAGAACCAGAATGATGACAGAGCCGATGCCGATGGCACCTGCCAGTTTTAAGGCGGTTAAGATATTCGCGGTTGTTTCCAGTACGCGGCTTTCCATGGCAGAGGTGATGCAGCGATAAACTGCCGCCCCGGGTACCAATGGCAGGATGCCGGGGATATGGTAGACAATCGTCGGCAACATTCTATGGTAGGAAAGAAAACGCGCAAAGCCTGTTGCGGCAAAGGTTGCCAGAAGCGTTGCCAGAAAGGACGAGCCATCATGCCGGAGCACCAGCTGATAGACCAGCCAGCAGAGAAAGGCAGTTGTGCCGCAATAGGGGATTTCCTTTCGGGGCGCATTGCAGACGATGGCATAGCCCACGCTTGCGAACAGCGCAACCAGAGGATGCAGCAGATAGAAAAATAAGGTTGTATTCATAGGATTCCCTCCGTTCATTCAGTCATTTGAAACAGCGTCAGCGCAACGGCGACCCCTGCGGCGATGGAGCAGGCATTGAGCAGAACCTCAACCACCTTGGAATTGCCGCTGATGAGGTTGCCCTCAAGCAGATCTCGCATTGCCTTGGAAAGCGCAAGCCCCGGCAGAAGCACCTTCATGGTGCCGATGATGAGCTTATCCAGATGGGTGGCAGGAAAGAAGAAATGCGCCGCACAGGCGGAAAGACCCGTAACCAGACCGCCCATGAGAGGGGCGACAAAGAAGGGAATCTTCTTGCTTTCCAGATAGACCAGCGTACAGCCCATGAGAAGGGCAATGACGAAGGAGACCAGAAAATCCTGCAAAGAGCCACCAACCATGAACGCAAAGCAGGCACCGCTGAGGGCATAGCCGAAGGCACGCGTGCTGAAGCGAAAATTCGGAGCATGATAAATATCCTGACAGCGGTTTAAGGCTTCGGTGACGCTGATTTTGCCCGAAACAAAGGCGCGGGACAGGTCATTGACGGCGCAGATTTTTTCAAAGTTCAAATCGCGGTTTTTGACGGCGCGCGCCATGGAGAGCGGGCCTTTTTCTTCGCGCGGCAGAGTGACCATCAGAAGGGTACACATTGCCAGCGCTTCTATTTTTTCCCTGCCGGAGACGGAGAGAATCCGCTGCATGGTATCCTGCACACGGAAGGTTTCTGCGCCGGAGGCAAGCATGATTTCGCCTGCATCCAAAGCGAGGTTAATCAGTTGGGTATCGTAATCCATAGCCGGGGTTCCTTTCTTATATTTAAGCCGAAATCGGGATTTCGGCTTGTTTCACATAGGAATAAACAGATAAGTTCCATCGGCTGAAGCCTCGAAACTTCCTGTTTTCCTCGAGTGGGCAAGCCCGCTCTGCGGATTCCATTCGGGAAACTGCTTACCGCCCAAGAAGGGGCGGCAGGCGTAGCCTGCTTTGCGAAGCAAAGTAATGAACTTGCGGTTTCCCGAACCCTTCCGCGGTAGTTCGGCAACTTATTATTATTGCACCTTTTTTAGTGTAGTCATTTTCCGGAAAAAGTAAAGT
>JBNMGO010000250.1:0-2921 GCA_050872285.1 Anaerotignum sp. | reverse complement strand
GTCAATATCCCGAAAATCATTGAGGCAATCGTGGCGGCGTTCATGGCGTTCCAGTGGCTGAATCTGGGGAAACAGCTGATTGACGGGGTTGCCAACGGCGTAAAGAGTGCCGGAGAATCCATGGCAGCGGCGGCGAAAAATGCCTTCTCCAAGTTTAAATCCAAGATTACGGGCAGTGAGGTTGCAACCGAGCTGAAAAGTATCGGGAAATACATCATTGACGGTATTGTCGGCGGCATCAAAAACAGCCTGTCAAACATTGCAAATATTGCAGGGAAGATAAAGGATACCCTGCTTTCCAAGCTGAAAGGGTTGTTTAAGATTGCATCCCCTTCCAAGCTGATGAAGGAAGAAGTCGGCGAGTATATCGGCGAGGGTATTGCGGTCGGCATTGAGGAAAGCGGACAGATGGCGGTGGATGCCGCAGAGACGGTCGCAGATGGCATCATCGATGCGTTTGCCGGAACGGAAACCGCTGTGGAATACGCCAGAAGAACGGCACAGAAGGTCGGGGACGTTCTGGAAAAGGAACTGACCAAACAAAATGCCGCTTTGCAGGAAATGCAGAAACAGGCGGATGCACAGCAGGCGGCGGAAGAACTGGCAGAACATAAAAAGCAGCTGGCGGAGAAAAATGCGGAGCTGAATAAGGCAAAGAAAAAAGACCGCCAGAAGATTCTCAAAGAGATTGCCGAAATCGAAGATACATGGAATAAAAAACAGGCAAAGGCAGAACAAGCTGCCGAACAGCAGGCATTGCAGGAGAGAATTTCCCTGCTGAAGCAGTTCCAGCAGAAATACGAAGCTGCTCTGGATACCATCGAGCGCAAGCAGGACAGCCTACAGAGCAAACTTGCCGATTACGGAGAATTATTCGAGCGCGTGAAAACAGAGGACGGCGAGGAATTATTCCAGTTAGGCAACCTCAAGGATGACATCAAGCAGTTGGAAAAATACGGGGATGCGCTTGACAAGCTGAAAGAAAAAGGTATTTCTGACAGTCTGATGAGCGAGATTTCCGGCATGGGTGTCAGGGATGCACTTGACTACATGGACAAGCTGATTTCCATGTCGGATAAGAAATTCGACCAGTACGTTTCTTTGCTTGAGCAGAAGCAGCAGCTGGCACAGGGCGTTGCGGAAAAATTCTACAAGGGCGAATTTGATGCCTTGGAGAAAACCTACACCGGACAGCTGCCGGAGTTTCTGGCGGGCGTGAAAACGGAGCTTTCCAACGTGGGCACAGCGGTGTCCGAGAGCATGCAGGCAGTCAGCGCGGAGGGGGTTTCCGAAGGGATTGCGGAACAGCAGCCCATTGTTGCGGAGCAGGCAAAGCAGCTGACCGAGACGGCAAAGGAAGAAATTGCAGGCTATCAGGCAGATTTTAAAGCCGTTGGCGAAAGCCTGATGGAAGGCGTTGCGCAGGGGGTGCGTGACGGGCAGAGCGGCGTTGTCAATGCGGTTGCGAAGGCATTGCGGGCGGCGGTGCGTGCGGCGAAAAAGGAAATGGACATCAACAGCCCTTCTCGTGTGATGGCGAAAATCGGCGATTACATGGCACAAGGTGTCGGCGTGGGTTGGTCTGACCGTATGGACAGCGTATCTGATACCATCAGCGGCAGTCTGTCCGATGGGTTCAGCCGCAGGATGTCGGATGCGTATGAAAAAATGCGTGCTGCCATGAATCAAAACATGGTACGCCTGCGTGGGGATATTGCTGTTCAGCGCGGCGGAGATACGTCCTACATCACAAAGACAGTCAATAACACAGAAGGGAATACGGTGTTGCAGATTGAGCATTTCCATAATGACAGCAAGGAAGCAGTGCCGAGCCTGATGCAGGAGATGGAATTTTCCCGCAGACGCAGAGCCATGGCGAAGGGAGGTACATAATGGGTTGGTTTATTTTTAAAGGAAAGGACAGCCGAGATTTCGGGATTCTGATTTCCGCCGCACCCGAGAAGGTGAGAGCGGAACGGCGTGTAAAGCAGGTCACCATCCCCGGCAGGAATGGGGAGTTGACGGTGGATGAAAGAACCTATGAGCCGTATGTGATTTCGGTGGAATGCAGCACCAGAGGGAGTGACAGACTGGATGAAATACTGGCGTGGCTGGATGGTGCAGGGGAGCTGATTCTCTGCACCGAGCCGGATAAGGTTTTTCGGGCATCCATCTATAACAAAATCTCTGTTGCGGATATGATTTATCTGTATAACAGCTTTTTGTTACAGTTTCGGGTGCAGCCTTTTAAATACAGCGTCAATGCCCTAAGCGACACCCTTGACCTCACTGCCCCGACCACCATCCGCAACAGTGGCACGGTCTACAGCGAGCCTTTGATTACGGTTTACGGGAACGGGGACATCACGCTGACGATTAACGGGGCGGACTTCCCCCTGTACGGCGTGAACGAAAGCATCACCATCGACAGCGAAATACTGGAGGTATTCAAAGGGGATACCAACCAGAACAGCAAATACGGCGGCGTGGAGTTCCCCAGATTTGAGGTCGGGAAGAACGAAATCAGCTGGACGGGGAAGGTCAGCAAAATAAAAATACAGCCCCGTTGGAGATGGCTGTAGTTGTCGAAAGATGAAATTTATGGTATGCTGTAAGCGAGGATTATCGCTTGGCGGTTCAGTCACTCTCTGCAAAGGGGGTGATGTCTATGGTTACATACGCTGAATTGTTTCAATATAGCTTAGTAATCATTGGAGTTATCACCTTATGCTTTCTGCATAAGAAATGATAAAAAAATGACCGCCTAACAAGAGTTAGACGGTTACCCAAAACTTTTTGGACTGACCGCCCTACCAAAAGCGGTAATCCTTTTTCTTATCCTTATCATAGCAAAAGAAAGTGTTTCTGTCAACAAAACCGTTTTGCTTAAATGCGGTTGCTATGCTATAATAAGTACCCGT
>JBNMGO010000371.1:0-1892 GCA_050872285.1 Anaerotignum sp. | reverse complement strand
GTTTATATTGCACTTTCCTACAAAGGGAAAACGGAGGTGCGCACCTGTCATTTTGTCGGCAAGCGGAATAAAATCAGAGAACGTGCGGCATATACGGCACTGAACTGGCTGAGAAAGGCAATCAACGATGAAGCATAAGGGAGACTGGCTGCTGCTTCTGGCGGCGTTCATCGGCGGCGGCGGTTTTATCAGCCTGAAATATCTTCTGGATTGGGGCTATGACCCGTTTCAGGTGATTTTCGGGCGGTTTCTGATGGCATCTGTGTGTATGTGTCTGGTTTATTGCAGGCGGCTGAAACGGATTACCAAGAGGGAATGGAAGGTCGGCAGTATTCTGGGGGCATTGCTTGCGGCGATGTTTCTTCTGATGACGGTTGGGCTGCAATATACCACGCCGTCGGTCAATGCGTTTCTGGTGAATATTCCTGCGGTGATTGTGCCGTTTATCTGCTGGGGCGTGTTTAAACAGAAGCCGAATCGGAACTGCTTTCTGGCGGCGGTGATGACGCTGTTCGGCGTTTGCTGTCTTTCCCTGACGGCGGATTTTCGTCTGGATTTCGGGGCAGGGCTTTCGCTTCTGGCGGCGGTGGCGTTTTCCCTGCAGATGGCGTTTCTGGGGAACCTGACCGAAGGGTGCGATTCTGTGCATATTGCGATTGTGGAGAATCTTTCGACCTTGGCAGTGATGACGGTGATTCTGATGTTTACGGGGTGGGATATGCCGCGCCTGACTCTGCCTGCCTTTGGGAATTTTTTCTATGCAGGGGTATTCTGCACTGCAATCTATTTTGCACTGCAAAGCATCGGACAGCAAAGCACCGCACCGAACAAGGCTGCAATCATCATTACGACGGAATCCATTTTTGCGGCGGTATTTTCTGCGATTTTATACGGCGAGCGGATGCACCTGAGGGGGTATCTGGGCTGTGTTGTGATTTTTGCGGCAATGGCTCTGGCAGAACAACCTGTACAGGAAAGAAAATAAGCATTGACAAGGCGAACAAAATCGAATAAAATGAGAACAAAAGAGAACAAATATTCGTGAATATAAACAGAACCTGATAGCATTTGGAAAGGCGGAAATAAAATGGCGGCAAAAGCACAGAAGGAAGATGTAAAATTTGAAGATAAGCAAAAGGCGTTGGATGCGGCACTGAGCCAGATTGAGAAGCAGTTTGGCAAGGGCGCGGTGATGAAACTGGGGGACAACAATGCGAAAATGGCGGTTGAGGTTGTGCCGACAGGCTCTCTGAGCCTTGACCTGGCACTGGGGGTTGGCGGTCTGCCGAAGGGCAGAATCGTTGAGGTTTACGGCCCTGAATCCTCCGGTAAGACAACCGTTGCGCTGCACATGGTAGCAGAGGTACAGAAGCGCGGCGGCATTGCAGGCTATGTGGATGCGGAGCATGCAATGGATCCCACTTATGCAAAGGCACTGGGGGTAGATATTGATAACCTCTATATTTCTCAGCCGGATGACGGTGAGCAGGCATTGGAAATCACAGAAACCATGGTACGCAGCGGCGCGATTGATATTGTGATCGTGGACTCTGTAGCGGCATTGGTGCCCCGTGCGGAAATCGAGGGCGAAATGGGCGATTCCCACATGGGCTTACAGGCAAGACTGATGAGCCAGGCACTGAGAAAGCTGACAGGTATCACCAATAAATCGAACTGTACGGTTGTGTTTATCAACCAGCTGCGGGAAAAAATCGGTGTAACCTTTGGTAATCCCGAAACGACAACAGGCGGACGGGCGCTGAAATTCTATTCTTCTATCCGTATGGAAATCAGAAAGGCGGATGTGCTGAAGCAGGGGAAAGAAATTGTCGGAAACCGCACAAAGGTAAAGGTTGCGAAGAACAAGGTTGCACCGCCCTTCAAGACAGCCG